>NZ_BCVD01000032.1 GCF_001591565.1 Priestia flexa NBRC 15715
CTTATGTCCCAGCCTCTTCGTTTTGAAGAAGTTCTATTTGTTGCGCACACGTTTAGTATAACGTATTTTCCCTGGTATTGAACATGAAATTTTTGGGCTTTCTTTATTTATTTAAAAGAATACAGACATATATACTTCGTCCACGTATTTCCCATTAATATAAGCTTGTTCTTTCATAACGCCTTCTGTCTTAAAGCCAACTTTTTCATATAATTTATACGCCACTTCATTTGAAGTAAACACCGTTAGCGACAATTTATGCATGTCGTTTTCTTTGCACCATTTTAGCGTATAGTCCATTAACTGCTTCCCAATTCCCATACCTTGTACTTTTGAAATTAGCCACGTACGGAAAAGCCCGCTATGACGCTTCATTCGAATTTCACCGCGAAGAACACGTGCAATTCCAACAACTTCTCCTTCGACTTCTGCAACAACATACATATGCCCTTGCTTTGATACACTTTCAATAAACTTCTGTTCTTCTTCAACGGTTTTTGGCGCGTCTTTTTGAATAAACTCCCCCGCTTTAATAATCTCTTCTACAGCTGTTGTAATCTCTCTTGCATCACGGGGCTCTGCTGGACGTATTGTTACTTCACGTCCATCCTTTGCTACAAATGTTACCGTATCTTTTTCTGCTGTAATCATCTATATCAACTCCTCTAACCATTCAATAATCACTTGTTGTTAGTGTTCGTTTAATTCTCTACTTTATCATTGGAAATGTTTCTTTTTGCATGTTGTCAGGTAAACTGATAACTGCACTTTAGATATACCCAAAGCCTTTATATTTGTAAACCTTTTTGGGAAAATTTATTTTTGCATATCCTTGTGCACATTGCAAATGGTTTGCATAAAGTAAAATAAATAGCAATATTCAAATTATTCAATAAAAAAGCTCTCAACGCTTGCCTAACACAAGCATTAAGAGCTTTTTACTTTTATTTTGTTACCATTTCTTTTTGTACAGATGTTTCTGGAGTTCTTACTTTTGAAACCGCCAGTACGTTGAATACAATATTTAAAATAATCGCTGTAAAGCTACCTGCTACAATTCCATTTCCAGTTAGGATTTGAATTCCTTCTGGAAGCTGAGCAAATAAATCTGGTACTACCGTTACGCCAAGCCCCATTCCAATAGAGCATGCGATAATTAACAGATTCTCTTGCTTTTGTAAATCCACTTCGCTTAAAATTTTAATTCCAGATGAGATAACCATCCCGAACATCGCAACCATTGCCCCCCCTAATACAGGGCTTGGAATCACGGTTGTAATCGCAGCAATTTTGGGAATAAGCCCCAGAACAATTAGGATACCGCTCGCTGCAAACACTACGCTTTTGGTGCGAACACCCGAAAGCTGAAGCAGCCCTACGTTTTGTGAATACGCCGTATAGGGAAATGCATTAAACAATCCACCCAGGGTAATAGCTAACCCTTCTGCGCGATATCCACCAGCTAAATCTTTTTCCGTTACTTCTTCTTTACAAATATCACTAACTGCAAAATATACACCTGTTGATTCAACAATCCCTACTAATAACACCAAAAACATCGTTAAAATAGCCGTTAAATCAAAGGTTGGCATTCCAAAGTAAAAGAAGTGTGGAACGTGGACCCAAGCTTCATCACGAACGCCTGAAAAATCTACTTTTCCCATAAATGATGCGGCAATGGTTCCAACGATTAGACCTGCCAACACAGACACTGATCTCATAAACCCTGTTGTAAAACGATATAATAAAATAATAAGTACTAATACACCAAACCCAAGCGCTAAGTTACTTAAGCTCCCGAAATCAGCGCTTCCTTCTCCACCAGCCAAGTCTTTCATTGCTACGGGAATAAGCGTAATTCCAATAATCGTCACCACAGACCCGGTGACAAGTGGAGGGAAAAAGCGAACAAGCTTACCAAGGTATTTTGATAAAATAACAATCATAAGCCCTGCCACAATTATGGAGCCATATATGCTCGATACGCCATATGAACTTCCGATTTGAATCATTGGACCTACAGCAGTAAACGTACATCCTAGTACAACCGGTAAGCCGATACCAAAGAAACGATTTTTCCACACCTGTAATAGCGTAGCAATTCCACACATAAACAAGTCAATTGCGACCAAATAAGTTAGCTGCTGCTGCGTTAATCCAATTGCTCCACCCACAATTAATGGCACAACAATAGCTCCGCCATACATGGCTAAAACATGCTGTAATCCTAGTGATAGCACTTTTCCATTATTCATCTTAAGATGTCACTCCTTGCTTCGTAGGAACAAACGTAACCTGTCCATCTTTTAGTGATTCGATACGTGCAAGCGATTCAACTTTCACACCCGTTTCACGAACTAGGCGACCGCCATCTTGAAAAGCTTTTTCAATGACAATTCCTACGCCCCCAACATCAGCACCAGCTTTTTTAACAATATCCATTAATCCCAGTGCAGCTTGTCCGTTTGCCAGGAAGTCGTCAATAATTAATACGCGATCAATTGGCAAAATAAACTTTTCAGCAACCGAAATTTCATTTTCTTCTTTTTTAGTAAAGGAATATACTTTTGATGTAATTAATCCGTCTTGTAAAGTTAATGATTTACGCTTGCGAGCAAACACCATTTCCACATTGAGCTTCAGTGCCGCCATAATTGCTGGAGCAATACCAGATGATTCAATTGTTAAAATCTTTGTAATACCTTCTTTTTCAAATCGTTTGCCAAACTCTTCTCCAATTTCTTTCATGAGAACTGGATCCATTTGGTGATTTAAAAACGTATCAACTTTTAAAACCGTATCTGATAGTACAATACCGTCTGTTAAAATCTTTTCTTGTAATGCTTTCATCTTATAATTCCTCCAACTTCTTTTTCACAATAAAAAGCTCAAAAACATAGCTACACCCACGTATGAGTAGAGCAATGTTTTTGAGCTAACCTATAAGACGAAAGCTAAAAGTGTCACCGCTCACTCATAGTCAAACCATTTACGGTGGTTTGGTAGAAACTTACGAGCCATATTCTCGTCATTATATGAGTGCGTTATTGAGTTGTGTTTAGTATACCAATATTCTACATGTTTGAAAACCTTTTTATCGAACATTTTATATTAAAGATTCTAAAAATGTTCGTGAAAACGACAAAAGAAGATAAGGTTATTCTTATCTTCTTCGTCTTTTCTATTAAAGAGAGTATACTTCCGTGTATTTTTTTTCTAAATAATCAATTAAATAATTGACGTTTAACCCTTCTCCCGTCACGTCATGCAAGATTTCAAGCGGCTTTTTCGTTTTGCCATACTGATGAATATGGTATGTTAACCAATTTGTAATTGCTTTTACGTCACCAATTTCCAACAGCTCATCATAATCTGGTAAGTCTTTTACCATCGCATTTTTAAACTGAGCTGCGTACATATAACCAAGCGCATAGGAAGGGAAATACCCAAAGCTTCCACCTGCCCAGTGTACATCTTGAAGTACGCCTTCTCCATCATGATTTGGGCGAATGCCTAAATACTCTTCATATTTATCATTCCAGATCCCAGGAAGATCCTTCACTTCAATGTCACCATTTATTAATCCTTTTTCAATTTCATAGCGAATCATAATGTGAAGTGGGTACGTTAACTCGTCCGCTTCGATACGAATCAATGAGGGCTGTGACTGATTAATTGCCCGATAGAAGTCTTCTAATGATACGTTCTCAAACTGACCGCTTGAATAGCGTTTAATCACGTCATAGTTACGCTTCCAAAATGAAAAGTTTTTACCCACAAATTTTTCATAAAAAAGGGATTGTGACTCATGAATGCCCATTGATGTGCCTTCACAAAGCACCGTACCAACTAGATCTTCTGAAATATTTTGTTCGTATAGAGCATGACCACATTCGTGAATGGTACCAAAGATTGCCGTTCGAAAATCCTTTTCATCATATTTAGTTGTAATTCTTACATCTCCTGGATTTAAGCCTGTTGCAAACGGATGAACCGTTTCGTCTAAGCGACCAGCTTCAAAATCGTAGCCGAGCTCTTTTAAGATGGCTAAACTAAATTCACGCTGCTTATTTTTTGGAAAAGTTTCAAATAAGAAACCTGTTTCTGGCTTATTAGGTGAAGCAGCAATCTTTTGTACAAGCGGCACAATTCGATTGCGGAGCTGCCCAAACACATTGTCTAAGATTTCTACCGTCATTCCAGGTTCAAAAAGATCTAGTAAGCGGTTATATTTATTACCTTCGTATCCCCAGTACTCTACAAATTTTTGGTTGAACGCTACGATTTTCTCTAAATACGGTTGAAACATCTGAAAATCTGCTTTACCTTTCGCTTCTTCCCACACAGATTCAGCTTTAGAGGTTAAAATAACGTATTCTTTATATTCGTCAGCCGGAATTTTTTTATTAAGCTCATATTCCTTTTGACATTCTTTTACCGCTTTCTTTGTCGTATGGGATATGTAATTTTGAGCGGTATCAGTAGTCAACTGCTGAATGAATGAAGCCATTTCATTAGAAACAGATAGTTTAAACGCTTCAGAGGACAGCATGCCAATTACTTCTGAGCGCTGCTCCACTCCTTTTTTCGGTGCACCTGTGCGCAAATCCCAGTACATAACACCCATCGCTTCATGATAACTTTTGATTTTCTTCATCAATTCATGAAAATCCCGCTCTACAAGCTGAATATTTTCCTTCATAAAAAAACCTCCCCTTTTTACTTACTAGCTTACTATGCACTTATGTCATATAGTAGAGAATCGTTACATTCTCTGCTTTTAGTTTAAAGGTTTTAAACAAAAAAGGATAGCCGTCTGCATAAGACGAGCTATCCTCATATTGTTTAAACGCGAGCTTTTATCGCTGTAGGTAAATTCTTTTCAATAATGGCTTGAACCTTCTCATCCGTATTTTCCGGCATAAAAATAGTAATTAGGCCTTCATCTTCATGCGAACGAATCAATCGTCCCACGCCTTGCTTTAAACGAAGCAGCATGTAAGGCATATCCGCATCCCAAAATGCATCTGCAACCTGCTTTCGTTTTGCTTCAAAGACCGGATCATTTGGCGGATATGGAAGTGACCATAAAATAACATTTGAAAGTGATGGACCTGGGATATCAAGACCTTCCCAAAGGTGAACCGCACATAAAATCGTTTCTTCTTCACGTTGAAATTGAGAAACTAGCTTGCTAATTTCTTGATCTCCTTCAAATAAAAACGTGTATTCACTTAGCTCTTTAGATGCTTCTTTAAATAAAGCTAGCTCTTCACGTGTATTAAATAGTAGCAGGGCTCGTCCATTTGTTCTTTCAAGCTGTTTCAGCGTATAACCATATTTTTCAGCAAATGCTTCACTGCCAGCTGCTACCATTTTACAGGTAATGTCCATCTTTTCATCATAATCAAACGGAGACTCTACTGAAAATGATAAAGGTTTTCCAATCCCTAAACTGTATGCTAAATAATCAAATGATGAATTATCTGAAAGCGTCGCTGAGGTAAAAATATATGGAATCTTCTTAGAGAATACGCGCTCTTTTAATACATCTTTAACAGCTTGTGGCATAATAACGAGCGTTAGCTGCCAATCTTTTTCTTCAAGCCAGTAAATTGCATTTTCATTCTCCATAAATAGACGCATTGAATAGTCAATTTGATCTAAATACTCATCGACAATGCGAAGCGTGTATTCATCTACCGTATAGGTTTCACTTTCAAAAACAAGTTCGTTTCCAATATGCTCCAAAAGACCAAGCAGTTCTTTTCCAACCTTTTGCACACGGCTTGTACGCTCAATTTGCTTTCGATTAGATCCAACGATATCTTGACTTGCCTCACTAAGCGCATCAAAAAATAGCGAATAAACATCGATTGTATGCTCAATTTTTAATGCTAGTTCTTCACGCACATCATTTTCTAATAAACGTGTTAATAAGTTCTCAAGCGTATCTTCTTTAATACGGTACGTCAATGCCTTTTGCGCTGCAAATTCAAGCAGATGTCCCTCATCAAACACTACGCAGCTACTTTCTGGTAAGAGCGGTAGCTGACCCTCACGTTTACGAGCTTCAACAGTCCAAATATGCTCCATATAAAAGTCATGAGAGCAAATAATTAAGTCTGTCGCTTTGCGGTAGTGTTCACGTGATAGAGTTAAACCACATCGGTGGCGCTGATCACAAGAAGAACAATCTTGGAAAGAATCCCAGTTAATCTGCTGCCACTCTTCATCGGTTAGATGTGAATACTCTTTACGATCTCCATAATGATAAAACGACTGCATACCGCTATGATCATGTACAAAATCAGGTAATGTTTCGTAAATTTCTTCAATGTTTTCATTATCCGTTCGGCTTGTAACTGCATCTAGTTTCTTTAAGCAAAGGTACTGATCTTGCGATTTTGCAAGGCGAACATCCATGTTGATATCTAGGATTTTTGATAACTTTGCGATATCTCCCTCAGCCTTTACGAGCTGCTCAATCAATGTTTCATCCGCACAGGCAATAATAGCAGGCTTGCCAACATAGCGTGCGTAGCAAATCGCATACAATAGATAAACAATGGTCTTACCCGTACCTACTCCTGCTTCTGCAAAAATAACGTTTTTTTCTTTAAACGCGCGCTCAATTTGAAAGGCCATAAAGATTTGCTCGTCTCGAAGCTCCAACCCTGCATCCGGAAGGTGATCGTAAAAAACGTCCCCAATCCATTCATTTAACTTATCAAAAAAATTCTCATCTCGTCCAATTGTAAAAGGCAATCGCTCTCTCATCATTGATTAATGACTCCTTTAACTATGTAAATATAAACCTTTCAAAAGGTAAATTCATTTATTTTTTTCTGTAAATAACTAACTGAAGCAAAACTTAATTATCTAGTATTGAGAAAGGATTGTCAATATCTATTCTAGTGTCGTAAACAATAAAAAGCTCTGCAAAAGCAGAGCATAAGGTATTAGTATCATATATAAGAGCTATTCGCATTAAGAAAGTGGGCGAAAACAAGAGTCCGTGGATGAAATAAAATTTAAAGCAGCCTCATATTCAGCTTTAGCTTGCTCAAACTTATTCAAAAGATCTGGAGAAAGTTCTCCTCCTTGCTGTATATGCTGATAGCTATTTTCTAACGCTTGACGAATTATTAAGAAATGCTCGTTTGGTCGGACCATTTCCAACACTCTCCTTCTCTCTATAAAAATAGTTATAAGCTTATTGTATACAGAAACCGTTTCATTTATTCATAGAAAAAATGTCAGATAGAGATGAACTTTCTTTACTGAATATGACATCTGGCGCAGTAAAATAAAGAAGATCCATCACGGTGATGAATCTTCCTTATTAGCTTTTTCAACGATAAAATACTGAAATCCATACATCAGTACATCTTTGAAAAGAAAAATGCTGAGAAGTTGCGGCTTTTTAATCGTTCCAAATCGAAACATCTTCAGCTTCTTTGTCATAAAACAAAAAGCCAATCGGTAATTAAATTCAACAGCATATATAGGCCAAAGCGTCCGTATGTAAGCCTCATAATCCAAAAAGAGCCTGGAATGAAAGGGCCAAAACAAGTGCCATTTCTCCTGTAAGATAGCGTAAAGGAGGCATTGGAAAGGACCACCATTTGAATTTTTCAGCTACAAAGCTTTCCATAAAAATAAATACGAAAACGAACGCAACTGCATATTTATATCTTTTAATGTATTTCACACCAAAAAAGGAACTATTAACCAAGATAATACAATCATACTATCAAAGAATATTTTTGCTTCTTTAAATATCTTCAACTGCCCCACCTCTTTTTGTAGTATGCGCAGAATAATTTGGATTATTGAAGATTGTCCATAAAAAATACACATGCTAAAACTTGAGCATGTGTATTTTAATTAGATTAATTTGTTTTGCGAGGTGGACGTGGTCCCCAATATTGATAATAGTCGGTTTTGATAAATCCGTTAAAGAGTTTACGCTTTTTAGTCGCGGGCTTGCCGTAATACTGTTCAAACTGCTCATGGGATGTAAGCATGAAAACAGACCACGTATCAAGCTTAGCAAACGCATCGCCCATTTCTGCATACATTGCTTCAACAGAAGGTCGATCACTTAAACGCTCTCCATACGGTGGGTTTCCAACAATAATCCCGTATTCCTTTGGAGTCGTGAAGTCACGCACCTGCATTTGCTTAAATTGGATCAAGTCTCCGAGACCAGCTTCAAATGCGTTTTGCTGCGCTACTTTTATCATACGGTGATCGATATCATGCCCAGCGATATCTAAATCTTGATCATAGTTTGCTAATTCCTCTGCCTCATCACGTGCTTTATCCCAAATCTCTTGAGACATCCAAGGCCACTCTTCTGAAATAAAGTCACGATTGAAGCCAGGTGCAATATTTTGACCAATTAGAGCTGCTTCAATCGCAATCGTTCCTGAACCACAAAATGCATCAACAAACGGACGATCAGGATTCCAAGGCGTCAGCATAACCAGTGCTGCAGCTAACGTTTCTTTTAACGGTGCCTCACCTTGTCCAACGCGGTAACCGCGCTTGTGCAAACCTGCTCCACTCGTATCGATTGTGATTGTTGCAATATCTTTTAACAGCGCTACTTCAATTTTAAACGTCGCGCCTTTTTCTTCAAGCCAGCCTGTTGTGATATTATGATGCTTTTTCATTTTATCAACAATGGCTTTTTTCACGATACTTTGGCAATCAGATACGCTAAACAGCTTCGATTTCACTGATTTACCCGACACAGGGAACTGAGCATCTACGGGTAAATAGCGTCCCCAATCAAGCGCTTTTGTTTTTTCAAATAATTCATCAAATGTACGCGCTTTAAATTGACCAACTTCAATTTTCACGCGGTCTGCTGTGCGCAGCCATAGATTTGCTCTCGCAATTGCTAGCTCATCGCCTTCGAAGATTACTTTTCCATTATCTACTTCACATTCATAGCCTAATGCACGAACCTCTTTTGCTACAAGTGATTCAATTCCCATTGCAGCGGTTGCAATAATTTTATATTTTGTCATTTTTCAACCTCATTTTACTGTCTAATAATGAATACTACGTGTAAAAGTACCATATCCACTTGCGGTAGTCAAAAGCTTTCAAAAAGAAAATGCTTAAACTCACTAAAAAAGGCTCACATATGTGAGCCTCAAAATAAGCGCAATCGTTTGCACTAACCTTTGTTATCAAACAAAATAAACACGCGTTTCATATGGGCGTAATGTAAACTCTTGAACCGTCTCTTCTGTTGCTACTTGATAATTGTGAATAAGCAGCTCTTCTTCATTAGTTTTTACTTCTTTTGGCAACTTAAACTCTTGCTCTTTAGAAGATACGTTGCAAATAATGATTGCTTTTTTATCATCTAGCGTACGCGTATATGCATAAATTGCTGGATGATTTTCTAGCAACAAGTCATACGTTCCGTAGACAAATACTTCATGCTGTTTACGTAACGTTATAAGCTTCTTGTAAAAATTTAAAATCGATTCCTCGTCTGACAGCTGCTGCTCCACGTTAATGTCAACATAGTTTGGATTCACTTTCATCCAAGGTGTTCCTGTTGAAAAACCAGCATTTTTCGTACGATCCCACTGCATCGGTGTACGTGAATTATCACGACCTGTTTCCCAAATCACTTTCATGATTTCTTCATGACTCTGACCTTTTTCACGTTGAATACGATAGTAATTCACCATACCGACATCATTATAATCTTCAATGCTGTTAAACTTTACGTTTGTCATTCCTAACTCTTGGCCCTGATAGATAAAAGGTGTGCCCTGCATTAAGAAATAAAGTGCAGCTAAGCATTTTGCGCTTTCTTCACGGTATTTCATACTACCGAATTTATTAATAGAACGAATATGGTCGTGGTTCTCAAGATAAAGTGCATTCCAACCACCAATTTGAGCTAAGCCTTTTTGCCAATTCGTTAAAATTGTTTTGAACTCAACTAAATCCAGAGGTTCACTTTCCCCTTTGTCCCACAGTCCCATATGTTCAAATTGAAAAATCATATCGAATTTACCGTTTTTAGCGCCTACCCATTCGTCAGCATCGTCCCACGTAACGCCATTTGCTTCACCAACTGTCATAATATCGTATTTAGCAAATGTCTCTTCTTTTAATTCTGATAAATGCTCTTGAATACCAGGACGATTCATATGGCCCTCAAACGAAGGTACATAATCTAACCCTTCTGGATTTGGTAGGTCTGGAAAACCAGGCACTTTTTTAATATGTGAAATAGCATCTACTCGGAATCCATCAATTCCTTTATCCAACCACCAATTCACCATATTATATAGCTCTTGTCGAACCGCTTTGTTTTCCCAATTTAGGTCGGGCTGTTTCTTTGAAAACACGTGCAAATAATATTCTTTCGTCTCGTCATCAAACTCCCAAGCAGAACCATTGAAAATGGACTCCCAATTGTTTGGTTCATTGCCATCATTACCTTCATGCCAAATGTAATAGTCACGATACGGATTATCTTTTGAAGAACGCGCTTCAACAAACCAAGGATGCTCATCAGATGTATGATTAATAACTAAGTCCATAATTAATTTCATATCTCGTTTATGAACTTCCTCTAACAGTTCATCAAAATCTGCCATGGTACCAAAATCACTCATAATATCTTGATAGTCACTAATATCATAACCATTATCGTCATTTGGTGATTGATAAATTGGACAAATCCAAATAACATCAATCCCGAGATCTTTTAAATAATCAAGCTTTGAAATGACACCCTGAATATCACCAATTCCATCTCCGTTTGAATCTTTAAAGCTACGTGGATAGATTTGATACGCTACGGCTTCCTTCCACCATTTCTTTTCCATTTGTTCAACTCCTCACAACATTCCCTACAAGTAAGCGCTAGCATATAAAGCGCTACCATCATTTTATACTGAAATGCAATAAAAAAACAGCTATTTTATAAAAAAAGAAGCGAAGGTTTCAAGAAGACCTTCGCTTTTATTTAATTAACTTATGTTGAAAAGCATAGATAACCGCTTGCGTACGATCTTGCACATCGAGCTTGCTTAGTAAATTGCTCACATGAGTTTTAACCGTTTTTAAAGCAATGAATAGCTCATCGGCAATTTCTTGATTTGTTTTACCCTGTGCCATAAGCAAAAGGATTTCCATTTCACGTCCTGTCAACAGCTCGTGCGGAGAAGATGGGCGACGCATTCTCGTCATCATTTTCCCGGTGACCTCCGGCTCAAGCACAGCCTCTCCTGCATATGTAGCGCGAATAGCTTCCGCAATTTTGCTTGCTTTAGACGTTTTTAACAGGTAGCTAGATGCTCCTGCCTCAAGTGCTGGATACACTTTTTCATCATCTAAAAAGCTCGTCACAATAATGATTTTGGCTTCACTCCAATGGTCAACAATGTGTTTTGTTGCTTCAATACCATCCATACCATCCATGACCAAATCCATTAAAATGATATCCGGACGGTGCTTTAGCGCTTTTTCTACCGCTTGCTGACCGTTAGCAGCTTCGTCGACGACGTGAATATCTGCCTGAGCAGATAAATACGCTGAAACGCCTATTCGTACCATTTCATGATCATCAACTAACAATACGTTAATCATGAGCAACTCTCCTTTCTTCAGTCTATTCGTTATGAATGAGCGGGACCTTTACTTCTAACTTCGTCCCTTGATTTGGCAAACTAACAATTTTTAAGGTAGCTCCTACTTCAACGGCTCGCTCATGCATATTTTGCAATCCATAAGAGCCTACTTTTTCCATTTCTACATCAAAACCGATACCATCGTCTTCAATACGTAGAATAACTAAGCTGTCACGCTGAACGAGCAGTACCTTCAGCATGGATGCTTTAGAATGCCTCAGTGCATTGGAAACAGATTCTTGAGCAATTCGAAATAGATGGTCTTCTACTCCTTTATCTAGTAAAAACTCTTCTACATTCCACTTAAGCTCCATCGGAACTTTTTGAGCAAGTTCTAATAAAAGTTCTGTAATGCCCTCTTGCAACGATTTTCCTTTTAATGCAGCTGGTCGCAAATGTAGTAGCAGTGCCCTCATTTCTAACTGCGATTGATTAATCATTTCTTCTACCATTTTTAACTGCTTGCTTTTCGGAGAATCTTCATCCGTTGATTCTGTTAAAGCTGACATGAGCATGGATGCGGCAAACAGTTGCTGACTCACAGAATCATGAAGCTCACGAGCTAATCGATTTCGCTCTTGCACAATGACTTCTTGAACTCGCTTTTGCTGATCTTCCACTTTTTCATTAACCATTTTTTGCGATTGTTCAACCTGCTCGCTCATTAGGCGTTGAACTTCTTTTACATTAGATAAAATACCTTCTACTTCTTGAACCGTTGTTTTATCATTTCGATCTTGATATTGACGGTTTTTCATCTCACGCAATCGATTCTCAATCACTTCAAGCTGTTGCCTCCAAAGCAATCCAGAAACGCCTCCAAAAATTGCTCCTATCGTTAGACTACTCGTGATGGAGAAAAGAATAAAAGGAACGTCAAACACTTCTCGTTCCCATAGCTCTGTAAACCGTTGGATAGGAAACGCCATAAACACGCTAATTATCATTGTAATAAACGTTGTAAAGGCTATCGTGATTCCCCATAGTAACTGGCGCTGAATAACGCTCATATTCGCTTCACCTCTAAACTTCCAACGCCCATTGAAATCATTACTTTTATTTTTTGTGATGCCTCATCAAATTCTGGCGTTTTCATATACACGTTTTGAAGTGGCGCAAAAGATTGCGCATGATCAAAGATTGTAACTGCTCCAGCCATAGAAGAATGATTAACCGAAATTTCTGTTTCGTATGGAATAAAAATGGTCACGTTACCCGCTAGTTGTCGAATAAAAATAACCGATTCACCCTTTGGAAGCACGGTGTAGCTAAGATCAATTACCACATCGCTCCACACATTTTGAATATTAATGTCACTCCATTCGTAAACGGTTTCGTCTGTTCGCTGTCGCGATATAAATGAATTTTTCAACAGCTGCCTTTGCGCTCGCAGGGATTCTCGACTTTCTGTTAAAGGCGTAATATATACCGGTTCTTTTTTAGACTTAACAAAATGAAATAAATAATAGAAAAAAATTGCAATGACCAAAAACTGAAATGCGACTGTATTAACTAAATTTAAAATCGCACCAATGATTCCTATCCAAAATAAGATTTTACCTGAGCGCCTTGGTAGACGTTTTCGCCCTATATAGATAAAAGCACCAGCAACGAGGAGTGCAAAAATAAACCCGCTATGAAAAAAGACAACTTCAACAAATAAAATAAATAGAGCTGTAATGATTATTAGATTGAAGTATCCATTGTCTACAATTCTTTTCATGCCGTTCTCCTCCTTTCGCTTTGCAGGCATTTCCTCTTGATGAAAAAGGCGTAGCTACTACTACGCCCTTTTTAGAATATCACGTTTTGTCTATGAGATTACATTTTTTCATCCTAATTAACCTTATTTTGCTTCTTTTTGTAAAGCTGCAATTTTGCTGTCAATTGTTTGACGATAATAATCGGTATTAATTTGATTTTCTAATTGATCAATATAGTTTTCGATATCCGAAAACTTAGAATATTCACTTGATGCTAGTTCATCATTGTTTAAAACAGTGTTCATTCGATGATTTGCTCGCGCAACGTTTTCACGACCCATCAGTTCCATTCGGCGAATATGCATATCCTTCAGCTTGTGCTTCATTTCTTCATATTTACGCTCTAATTCATCAAGCTGCTTGGTGACGTGCTGAACCGATATGTTCAAGCGTTCTGTACGCTCTTCATATTGAGCATGCTCTTTTTGAACAAATTCATACAGCTCATTTTCTTGAGCTTGCAGAGCTACTTCCGCTTGCTGCTGGCGCTTTTCTTTCATTGCCGATGCTAGCTTATATTCACGCACAAGCTGTTCTTTTAATAGGTGCTGACGTTCCACCAACTTTCGAACTCGTTCTGTTTCTTCTTCGCATTGGCGCAAATAGTAATTCAAAGCTGCAATTGGGTTTTTTTGTTGCTTTTGGTCAAGCATATTGTGCAAGTCCGATGAGATTGATTCTTTCATACGTGTAAAAATATTTTTCATAACGTTCACTCCTTAATAAGATTGTTTATTTAATTCTGTCCATTGGTTTTCAAAGTTTTGAAATGGATCCTCTGTTTTAATTTCTTTCACGTTATTATCGTTCCACTTGGTGTATACAAAGTAAAGCGCAATGGCTGCTAAGATACCGAAAAATGCTGGTACGTTAGCAATCATGCTCAAGATAACAATCACACCAAGTACTGCAAAAGCTGCTTTCTTAAATGAAGATGTTGCTTTTACTACCTGCTTCCATACACCATATAAAATGACAAGCCCTAGTAGCATTAGCATCATCGGTCCTAAATTAGCAATAAGCACAACCGCTGCTATTAGGCCCAGAATAAATAGTCCAAATTTTTTCATCATGTTGCCTCCTTTCTTTTTCTATTCTCATCTTACCTACAATTCTTTCTTTCCAAAACGAGCTTAAGCTTGATTTCCATCTAAGACCTGAGGCTTAGTACAGAAAAAAGCACACAAAAAAAGCTCTTCATGATATGAAGAGCTGGTGCGAATATATTTGGTTAACAACTAATGTCGACTGCTGTTCAATAGCGTTCTGTAAGCCATGTTTTGTTCCTTTGTACTACAAGCGGCTAGCTACCTCGTACTCCGGTGGTAATTATCTATCTACAAAATGCGTGCATTTTGTCCTTCCCTCTGTTCAATTCCTTTGGGAAAGTTCCCCTACCATTATTTGGGTTTCTCACTCGTGGGGTTTACCTCGTTCCACTCTCAATATTTCTAATGAGACTTCGTCACTGTGGCACTTTCAGAGTATTCAAACCATATCCTAAGACTTAGGCTTTTTCCCCGCCGTTAGCAGTTACGCTACCCTAGCTTATGACTTCACTAGGCACGAACACTACAAGCATCTCAGCCTGTGCGAGCATGGACTTTCCTCTACATCTTCAAAGAGATGCAGCAATTACCCAAACGCTATTGATTACGACCTTTCTAATTATAATAAAAATAGGAGTTAATTGCAACTCCTATTTTTATTCTTCATCATTCGTATAGCTTGCTACCAAATACATGCTTTTCAAGATTAGACAAACGTTTTAAAATATCAAAGTTTGTCGTACCAGCCTGCTGCTGTGCTGGTGGCGGCGTATAAGACGGTGCCGTTGTAGATTGTGGACGTTTTGATAACTCTTCCACTTGCTTTTTTAAGCGTAAATTTTCTGCCTGTAGTAACTCGATTTCTTCATGAAACGCTTCATAATCTTTAATAATGGAGTCTAAATATTTATCGACTTCCTCTTGATTATAGCCTCTCATTCCTGTTTTGAACTCTTTTTCCAAAATTTCTTTTGCTGTTAAACGAATTTTATCAGCTAACATTTCAATCACCTCGAATACAATAAACCTCTTGTTTATTATAAACCATTTTTTCAGAAATAGCTCAACTTGTCAATTTATCTTGCAAAATGTTTTTCACTATTGTTTAAAAAGATGAAAACTTCTCCTCTTCAACTATATCTTGTAAATCATAGGATGTAATGGTGATAATCGGGTATTCACTCTTTTCAGCCTTATCTTGGGCTACTTTTAGCATAAATTTTGGGCTACCCTCATGCTCTTCATCATATACAAGGCAAATCCCATCGCTTTTTTCAATTAAAAATTGATTTTTCAAGCGGAACTGATTAGGACTTTCATACTTCTTTTTTGTAATGCTATCCACAAAATCAGCTTGGCTCACGATAAATTCATAAAGTTCTTTATTCGCTTCGTTCCACTTCTCTTCCTGATCTAAAAAAGGGGTTAATACACCAAGCTGTAGCTGGGGGTATTCCAGCTGCAGGTCAAATATCACTTCAGCAGCCCACAATTCTACACCGAGCTGGCCACTGATTAGGACCCATTCAAGCCCTTCTTCAATGAGCGGTACTAAACGCTTCATTACTGCTTTTTTTATGTATGAAATACCAGGGTGCTGATCATTAAAAATCCCTAATTCAAATGGTTTATACCCTGAAATTGTCAGCACTTTCATCGTGTAAGCACTCCTTTAAATATAAGAATAGGAACTGAAATATTCAGCTCCTATCAATTGATTTATTTCTTATTAAAATCTTCTTTTTGCACCTGGATATCCTGGCATCATGCCGTTTTCCATCGCTCCTGCTACTTGATTGCCTTGACCTGGCATCATACCTGGCATCATACCTGGCATTTGAGCACCAGCCACTTGGTTGGGCATTCCTGGAGACATTGCCCCACCTACTTGTGTAGGAAATTGTTGTGCACCACCAAAGAACTGTTGGCTTGTTTGTTGATTTACAACAGATTGTGTTTGTGGAAAATAGTGTACATGTTTAAAATTCGTTTGATTCACTAGCGTGTTATGGCTTGGGTGAATATGAGGTACAACTACCTCCTGATTGTTAAACTGTGTACAACATTTTGTTGGGTGCACGATTGGTGGCATGCACTTTACTGGTCTTGGATACATGATGTTTTCCCCTTTCACTGTTTAGTTATTACATTACTACAGTATGTGATAAGGGGTGTACATGTACTAATGTAAACACCTATTTTCTAAAACTACATCAAAGAAAAGTACGTGTTTTTCATGCTACTAAAAATAATTACCGTCAAACAAATAATTGCGAAAAATGATACCAAAATGACATTTTTCATATTACTTCTCTCCATCTCACCAAAGTTCTATATTTTTGATATAAATTGCTAAAACAGCAATACAATGTCTTATTTTATCAACGACTGAAAAATAGAACAATATTTAAAATAGAGAAAACTAAAATTTAACAATTTGGAATTTTCAGTAATAAATTAACAATCATTATAAGTGAGATGTATACATTTTATCTTTATATCTAACCCGATTAATCCGCTTGTATAGAGCTTCTAGTTTATCATTTTCAATGAACGTTTGACTTTCTTCCGTCAGCTGTAAGGCTTTTTCTGCATAAAATACCCCACGCTCATAGTTTTTAAACTTATGTTCATATAATTTAGCAAGCTCAACAGCTGCTTCAGTTTGAAGAAGTATTGGCGCGTTGGAAACAACATATAAAAACAGCTCTTCTGCCTTTTCAAATTGCTTGTTACGCTTATGCTCAAAAGCAATAGCTCGGATCGCTTGATACTCTTCATCACTTTTTGCATTAGCCACATCTTCATACAATGCTAACGCCTCTTGTTTTTCACCGAGCTGTTCGTACCAACGAGCGACTTCAAATTTCTCTTTCAACGTAGCTTTATGCTCAGAGAGAAGTTGCTTTGACAGGTGAATATAGAGCGTAATTAAAGAGAGGATATCTGATTCATTATGATCCATTACTTCAAATAACCCTTGAGGATTTTTGCTTTCTATGAAATCAAAATAAATCATTGGTGCTAAAAACCCTGGGACATCATTAACACGTTCAACCCCCAGCACCTCTTTTTCAACATTTGCAAGCTTAACAGAATCCATTTTATGTTTCCAAAGCCTTCTTGAAGCGTGTAGTAAATCAAAATGCCCAAACTTAGGAAGTTTCGGTAAATGGTCTCTTAATAACGTGTGTCTTGTTTTTACATGAGGCCAATCAAAAGACTTTCCGTTATAAGTGACGAGCGTTGTATAATCAACGGCTTTTAAAAAGCTTTCGTAAAACGCAACTTCACCGCTTGGCTCGGTTAACACATGCTGCCTAAATATCACTTCATCTTCTATCACCTGTGCATAGCCCAGTAAAAAGATAGTCGTTCCTGTTCCCGTACTCAACCCCGTCGTTTCTGTATCGAAGAAAAACAAATCCGACATTTTATGCCCTTTTGCAGAAAGTGGATGTGATAGCGGAGACTTATTCCATGCTTCTATCACTTTCTGTAGTTCTGAAAATGCATAATGTCCGTGACGATAGCCAATTGGATAGCGCACTTCACGAATCATGCAGTAGTTATCCTCGCTAAAATAAGGCTTAGCAAATTTTTCATTCCACTGCTGTTCATAGGCTATTCGTTGATGATTAACCGGTTCACTTTTTAAAACAGGCACTTTCTCTTCCACATGCAAATGCTTTTTCATTCGATTAAGCTTATTTTTCAACGACATTTCTTGCACCTACCTTGCTAATAATAGCTGAAGCAGTGAGAGCGCATCCTGTTTAGCATGTTCACCTTGCCCCTCTAATCCAATACAGGATGGACAGCCGCTTTCACAATGACAAGTAGCAATAAGCTGCTGCGCTTCTTCTAACACTTCTTTCATTTGTTCGTATACTTTATCACTCAGTCCAATTCCACCAGGGTAACGATCATATAAAAAGATGGTTGGCTCTTCATTATGAACGGCTTTCACTTGCGGAACAACATGTAAATCAGAAGGGTCACACATCACCATTAACGGTGCAATTGACTGAATGGTAGTAGCAACTGATAATAGAGCCTGTTCTAATCGTTCTTCTGACTCTTGGAATACTTCTTTTGAAAAACTAAGCCAAACTGCATTGGTATGCAGCTCTTCCTCAGGCAAATGAATTGGACCTGACCCAATGTTTTCATGCGTCTCAAATTTAATCTTCTTAAAAATAGTAGCCATCGCGCTTACCATTACATCTCCGTATCCCATCGTATAAGAAGGTGCTTTCGTTTCTTTATCGGCTTCCAACACTTTTAAGTTAACGGCTAAATTGGCGTCTGTAAAATAATCAGCGGTGACTTCACGTACGTATGCTTTTTTTTCATCCCAATCTAAATACTCAACTTGATATTGAATACCTTGATGTAAATAAATAGCTTCATCATGTAAAAGCGTCATGGCACTGAAACGGTCCATCTCTCCGATGACCTTTACGTTGGCGACGTCTGACTGATCAATAATAACGACATTTTCTTGTGAAGCAGATCTCAAACTGATATTGTGAGCTGGAAATGAATCGTTCATCCAATACCACTTATCACCGCTTAGGTGAATCACGCGCTCTTCTCCTAAAAACTCCAATACATCTTCAATATCCACACCGTCAAACGTTTCTCCTTGCTTAAAGGGTAGTTCATAGGAGGCACACTTTAAATGATCCACTAAGATCACTAAGTTATCAGGATTAATGCGTGCCCTTTCAGGGTTACGACTGAAGAAATATTCAGGGTTTTGAATCATATATTGATCCAGCGGGCTCGAACTAGCAACCATCACAATAACGGCTTCTCCGTGTCTGCGCCCTGCACGTCCAGCTTGTTGCCAAGCACTTGCAACTGTTCCAGGATAACCTGTCATCACACATACTTGCAGCTGCCCAATATCTACTCCAAGCTCTAGTGCATTTGTGCTGACGACCCCATAAATTTCTCCTCTACGCAGTCCCTTTTCAATTTCACGTCTCTGCTTAGGTAAGTATCCCCCCCGGTACCCTTGAATCGATTTACCTTTCAGCTGATTTTTTACAAGCTCTTGTAAATACGTTAAGATAATTTCAACCCGAACGCGACTTCGAGCAAAAACGATTGTTTGGATTTTATTCTTCAAAAACTCTCCTGCGATGTTACGAACCTCCAGCGTAGCGCTTCTCCTAATATTTAGTGGCTTATTTACGACGGGTGGGTTGTAAAAGATAAAATGTTTTTTTCCACTCGGTGCTCCGTTATTATCGACAAGCTCCACCTGCTCTCCTAAAAGATGCTCTGCAAGCTCTTTTGGATTGGCAATTGTAGCGGACGTACATATAAACACTGGGTTACTGCCATAATAGCGGCATATTCGCTTCAAGCGTCGAATAACGTTTGCTACGTGGCTTCCGAATACGCCTCGATACGTATGAAGCTCATCAATAACGATATACTTTAAATTCTCAAACAACGATACCCATTTTGTATGATGAGGCAAAATAGCAGAGTGAAGCATATCAGGATTTGTAATGACAACATGACCCGCTTTGCGCACCTTTTGACGAATATTAGCTGGCGTGTCTCCATCGTATGTGTAGCTGTTAATTGAAACGTCCATTTCTTCAATCAGTTCATTTAGCTCCGTCTTTTGGTCTTGTGCAAGAGCTTTTGTTGGAAACAAATATAGCGCACGGGACTGCTCATTTTCCATGATACTTTGAAGGACAGGAAGGTTGTAACAAAGCGTCTTTCCTGAAGCAGTAGGCGTAACGGCAACTACATTTTTCTTCTCATACGCATATGTAAAAGCTGTAGCTTGATGCGTATAAAGCGATAGAATTCCTCTCTTCTCTAATCCCGCACGTATTTTCTCATGAATTTGTGAAGGAAAAGGACTTGTTTTTGCTTCTTTTTCTTCAATTGTATGCCAATGAACGATGTTGGATTTAAACTGTTCATTCGTTTGCAACACGTTCATTACTTCTTGTAAATTTTTACGTATTTTCATCTTCATCACCTAGCTTTATTTTAACGAATTTAAGGCTTGTTTCAAATCATTAGTTTTTGTATGTTTTTTCAAAAAAGGGACATCGTAACAACTAGGAGGTGGACAACATGGGAAATCCTTATTTATGTCCAAGCTGTAAAACAAACCGAACGCGCTTTAATATCATTGAGCAAAAAGCTACGGCAGTCAAATTAGATCCTCGCTCTGGTGACGTTGTAACAGAATATACCAATGATTCACTAGATGCTTTCCATGCGCCATACCGTGGCCCAGAACGCCGCATTCAGTGCGCAGCATGTGGTTTAATTGAAGATGAATATACATTTGTAAAACACGCTGAAAGCAAGCAACTATCATAAAAAATACCGCCATAGAGGAATGGCGGTATTTTATTACTTTTATAAAACTGCTTCAATAGCCTTTTTTATTTCCATAGACGGACGCTCGCACGCAAAATCTTTACATACATAAATGGTCGACTCACCTCTTTGGTCATAGCTCTCTAGGAAATCAGCATGTGGCATCAGTTCGTTTTTATTCCCAACCAACCATACAACTTCTGGTATAAATGACGTCTTCAAAAGCTGTATTTCTTCTACTTTACCTTTAGTTAACACAACCATTTCTTTTATCCCGATTGCTTGTTCAAGCCGCGCTTGTAAAAACTGCGTATGGCTACTGGCTTGCATTCGAATAAGTGAATAAAACGTTCGCTCCATCTTTTCAACCATTTGTAATAACTTTTCGTTTCCTGTTCGGTGACCTAAACGTAAAAGCTGGCAAACGGCGACGCTATTACCGGATGGGAGAGCACCATCGTACACTTCTTTTTCACGCACAAGCAGTTGCTCTGCATCACTTCCAGTAAAGAAAAACCCGCCTTTGTCTTCATCCCAAAATAATGAAGTCATATTCTCTGCAAGTGCTTTCGCCTTCGTAAGATAATCTACTTTGAGTGTCGCATCGTAAAGATCGTTATAAGCCCATAATAAAAACGCATAGTCATCAATTAAACCTTTTTCCTTTACTTCTCCTTCACGATAGCGAACCATTAAGCGCTCCGTCTCGTACATATTTTCGTGGATAAAAAGCGCAGCCTGCTCAGCTAGCTCTGTAAATGTTTCATTTTGCAATGTCCGACCCGCTTTTGCTAATGCGCTTATAATCAAGCCATTCCAAGATGTTAAAATCTTATCATCAACGTGAGGGTATATGCGTTTTTGACGCTCTTTTAACAGTTTTTCATTGCATTTTTTTAGCTTAGTTTCCGTTTCTTCAACGGATTGTTTACTGCGCTTGGCTAGCTCTTCTATTTCCGTTGGAATTAAATGAAGGTGGTTCTTGCCTTCAAAGTTCCCTTCTTCCGTAATGCTATATGCACTGCAGACAAACTCGGCTTCCTCTTCAGTGAAAAGGTTTGTTATTTCTTCTTTTGACCATACGTAATAGGTTCCTTCTGCTCCTTCTGAGTCAGCGTCAATCGCTGAATAGAATGCACCCGTTTGACTATCTCTCATTTCACGAATTAAAAATGTGATACTCTCTTCAATTATTTCACGATAGCGCTGTTTCTTCGTCATTTGATATGCTTCAATATAAGCATGTAGCAACAGCCCTTGGTCATAGAGCATTTTTTCAAAGTGCGGAATCATCCATTGTTGATCTGTTGAATACCTCGCAAATCCACCACCAATTTGATCATAGAGACCGCTTGAGGCTAACGAATCAAGCGTTTTTTCAACCATTAACAGCGCCGTATCATTATTGGTTAATCGATGATATCGAAGCAAAAATGTCAGCGTATGCGGCATTGGAAATTTCGGTGATTGCCCAAATCCTCCATACACTGGATCAAATTGACCAACGAGCTGCTGAAATGCTTGATGAAGGGTGGCTTCATCAAGTGTGCTGTCTGAAGGAATATGTACAGAAGCTTTTAAACCTTTTACAACCTGCTCTCCTACCTTTTCAACAAAGGACCGCTCATGCAGAAACTTTTCAGCGAGCTGTGGTAGCGCATCCATCATACCTGGTCTATTATAAGCGCTATTCTTTGGGAAATAGGTACCCGCATAAAACGGTTTTTGGTCAGGTGTTAAAAAGACGTTTAAAGGCCAACCTCCGTGATTGGTCATCATTTGGCATACGCGCATGTAAATGGAATCGATATCTGGTCGCTCTTCGCGGTCTACTTTAATTGCAATAAAGTGTCTATTTAATAAATCTGCGACTTCTTCATCTTCAAAGCTTTCTTTTTCCATCACGTGGCACCAATGACAAGTGCTATATCCAATTGATACAAATACAGGCTTATTTTCACGCCTGGCTTTTTCAAAGGCTTCTTCTCCCCACGGATACCAATTAACTGGGTTATGTGCGTGCTGTAGCAGATAAGGAGATTTCTCATGAATCAGTGCGTTAGTATATTTTTGCATCTTTACACCTTCTTTCTATAATGATAGTTTACCGCCTTCTATTACTTTCTCCAAATGAACTAGGGTTAGCTCATCATTTATTTTTGTAGTTCTTATCACGAAAAAGCCTTTCTTTTGATAAAGACAAATAGCTGGCATATTCTTTGAAGCCGTTGAAATAGATATCTTAGTAGCTGAATAGTTTTTTTCTACAAAGGCTAGTAATTTTTGAGCAATTCCTTGTTTAAAATGCGCAGGATCAATAAACAACCGGTAAATATCTAACTCTTTCCCCAGCACTTTAAACGAAATAACGCCGGCTAACGTGTCTTCTATGTAGTATCCCAAAAATATCTCTTTAGATTGTTGTAGGTGGAGGAGCGTTTCTTGCAAAGGTGGAATCTGACGACTACGAATAATTGATGCTTCAACTTCGTATGATCGTTTTTGTAAAGCTAAAATGGCTTTTGCTTGCTGATTATTTAGCACACTATTTTCTTTAATCATTTGTTCCTCCATCTGTTTGTCTTCTTTACTTTTCTATCATTATAACTTATCTGGTTCTTAACGTTAAAAAAATAAAGTGATTCTGTTCTAAATAGCCGTGCTTGTTGATATGTATAAAAGGACAAAACAACTAGTCTACACACCAAAGGAGAGAAATTAAATGAATAGTAGCTTTTTCAACTTCGACAAGATGTTAACACCTTCTATCATTAAAATTGTCTTCATTATTGTCTCTGTCTTAACCATTCTATTAGGTTTTGGATTTATTGTAAGTGGAATTAATAGCATGTATGGTGGTGGTTCCCTTGTCTTTTTAGGCCTAGCATTAATTGTGGTGGGGCCACTATTTACGCGCATTTACTGTGAAACCCTAATTGTTGTATTTAAAATGCATGAAGCTCTTCATAAAATGGCAGAAATAAAGAATCAAGAATAAAAAAAGCGATGCGGTTTAAACCGCATCGCTTTTTCATCATTGTACTGCTTTTTCAATTTCTTTCGCCATCTCAGCTACTGAAAGTAGTCCCCCACCTGATAAGTACCAGTAGTTCGGATCTAAATAAACAATGTTTCCTTCTTTATAAGCTTTTGTTTTTTTGATTAGCTCGTTTTCTAGCGCTTGCTTAGCAGATGATTCCCCACCTACAACTGCGCTACGATCCACTACAAACAAGTAATCAGGATTCTTCTCTACAATGTATTCAAACGACACGCCTTGACCATGCGTGGAAGCTTCGATACCAGCATCAACTGGCGTAATTCCTAGTTCATCATGAATGATACCAAAGCGTGAGCCTGGTCCATATGCGCTTACTTTTCCTTCGTTAACAAGAACAATTAAACCATTTTTCTTTGAAGCTTGAGCTTCTTCTTTCACAGTTGCCATTGTTTTTTCAACAGCCGCTACCTCTTTTTCTACCTCTGCTTCTTTGCCAAAGATTTCGCCTAACGTTTGTGCATTTTTCTTAAATGAAGTCATATAGTTCTCTGTGTCTAAACCCATATGAATTGTCGGTGCAATCTTTGTAAACTCGTCGTATTGATCAGCTTGACGCCCTGAAATAATGATTAAATCTGGATTGATTTCGCTGATTTTTTCAAAGTCAGGTTCTTTTAATCCTCCTACATTTTCATACTTCTTATCTTCATATTTTGATAGATAAGAAGGCATGCTATCCTGCGGAACACCAGTTACGTTGATTCCTAATTTGTCCATAGAATCTAATGTACCAAAATCAAAGACTACTATCTTATCTGGATTTTTATCTACTTTTGTTTCTCCTAATTCATGCTGAACCGTGATTGTTTCTTCCTTTTTCGTTTCTTTCTTTTCATTGTCTGCAGTCGTGCTAGCTTCATTTGATCCGCAAGCCGCAACTATAACTGCAAGCAACGCTGCTAGAAATACCATATATAACTTCTTCATCTAACTTCCATCCTTTTCGCTGTATTTAAAATATATGTGAATTACTCTAATCATAAGCTGCTATTTTCGCACTTCATGTAAAGGGCCCCGCGCTAAACAACCTCTTAATGGATTAAAATAACAATCACCTTGATCTAAGCTGAAAAATAAACGCCTATCTTGTTTCCATCAATTGTTTGAATAGGAATATGCATATCATAGACGTCTAAAAGAACATCTTCTTTAATAATTTCAGAAGTTGCTCCATGCTTAATGAGTTGTCCATTCTTTAAAGCAACAATATAATCTGAATAGCATGAGGCAAAATTAATGTCGTGAATGACAATAATAATCGTTTTCCCTAGCTCATCCACAAGCCTTCTTAAAACCTTCATGATTTGAACAGAATGCTTCATATCTAAATTATTTAAAGGTTCATCAAGTAAGATATAATCCGTATTTTGAGCTAAGACCATTGCAATATATGCTCGTTGCCTCTGCCCACCGCTTAGCTCATCAATATACTTATGCTGCATATCTTCAAGCTCCATATATGCAATCGCTTCATCTATATAAGCTATATCTTCTTTCTTTAACTTTCCTTGTGAATAAGGAAACCTACCAAATGATACGAGTTCTCGAATCGTAAGTCGCATCGTTAAATGGTTTGTTTGTTTTAAGATTGAAATTTTCTTTGCTAATTCGTTGCTTTTTGAGTTCATCACATCGTGACCTTCTAATAGAATCTCACCTTCATCTCTCTTTAAGATGCGACTAATCATAGATAGCAGCGTACTTTTCCCTGCTCCATTCGGTCCGATGAATGACGTAATCTTTCCCTTTTGAATTTGAACAGATACATCATCTATTACTTTTTTGTTTCCGTACTTTTTTGTCACGCCGTTAACAGTAATCATGTTCTACTCCCCTTCAATAAAAGATAAAGAAAATACACGCCACCAATAAAGTTAATAATGACGCTGAGCGTTGTTGAAAACGTGAAGACGCGTTCAACAACTAGTAAACCACCTACTAAAGAGAAAATACTAATGATAATAGAGCCACTTAGAAGATACGTGTGGCGATACGTTTTAAATACTTCGTGCGCTACGTTAACAACCAGCAAGCCTAAGAAAGTAATGGGTCCAACCAATGCTGTTGCAATAGAAATAAAGATAGCAATTAACACAAGAAGCTTTTTTGTCACTGCATCATAGTCAATTCCAAGGTTAATGGCTTCTTCTCTCCCAAGTGATAAAACGTCTAAATATTTAACATACCGAGACCCATATACGCTTAGTATGATAATTAATAAGAAAGATAGAAAAAGCAGTTCTGTCTGAACATTATTAAAGCTCGCAAACATTCGATCTTGTACCATTAGAAATTCATTCGGATCAATTAATACTTGCATGAAGGAAGAGACACTTTGGAAAAACGTTCCAAAAATCAACCCGACTAACAGTAAAAAATAAATGTTACTTTTTCCTTCTTTTTTAAACAACATTTGATAGAGAAGCATGGCAAACAAAACCATCCCTACAATGGAAATTGCAAAGTTTATATTTTTATTCACCGTCACAATATTCATTGAACCGAATAGAAAAATAAGAATGGTCTGAATAAGCATATACAAAGAGTCTAATCCAATAATACTAGGCGTTAAAATCCGATTGTTAGTGATTGTTTGAAACACCACGGTGGAAACTGCAATGGAAAATCCCGTTAGGATAATTGCTGCTAATTTCTCTAGACGCCTTGGCAGAATATAGTCCCAATTACCATTTGATTGATAAAATAAAAATAATAAAGTTACGCCAACTGCCACGGTTGCTAAAACTATTAATTTTAATCGATTACTCATAAGCCTTTCTCCTAATCAACATGTACAAGAATATCCCACTACCAATGACGCCAACCATCATACCAATGGAAATCTCGTATGGATAAATGATAACTCGTCCTAAAATATCACAAGTCAATACAAAAACCGCTCCAAGCAAAGCTGTTTGCGGAAGACTGTTTTTCAAATGATCTCCAGCATATATTGACACAATATTCGGAATGATTAATCCTAAAAAAGGAATCATTCCAACCGTTAATAGTACGATAGATGACACAAGTGCTACGATGACTAACCCAATGTTCACAACCTGCTTAAATGGTAACCCTAGATTGGTAGCAAAGTCCTCTCCCATTCCTGCAATCGTAAATTTATTAGCATACAAGTAGGCAATAATCATCAGTGGAACACTTAAATAGATTAACTCATATTGTCCTGAAATAATGGTAGAGAAATCACCTTGCAACCAAGAGCCAATGCTTTGAATCAAATCATTTTTATAAGCAAAAAATGTCGTTATGGAACCAATGACATTACCAAACATCAAACCAACAAGAGGAATAAAAATTCGATCTTTTACTTTGATAGAATCTAAAATCTTCATAAAGATGAAGGTTCCAATTAAAGCGAAAACAAATGCAACCAACATTTTTTGAATTGGACTAGCTGATGTGAATAACATCAATGCTACCAAAACACCTAAGCGTGCAGAATCCATGGTTCCAGCGGTCGTTGGAGAAACAAATTTATTTCTCGTCAGCTGCTGCATAATCAATCCACATATACTTAAGCTTACTCCAGCAATAATGATGCTAATCAATCGTGGAAAACGACTAATTAGTAGCACTTGAATTTGCTCTTGATCAAAGGATAAGACCCCATAAATATTTACTGGTGATACGCCGATAAATAACGAAATAAGCGATAATAAAAATAGTAAAATAATAAGATACCTAATTTTCACGCTGCTACTCTTCCTTACTATGTATAATTTAAAAATATCAATAACGATAATCATTATCAGTTCATGGTAAAAAATAAAATGATGTCTCCATCACTGGTCTTGTTATCCTCTCACTTATTATATGATAGTGAAAATCATTATCATATGTCAATAGGATCCCCCTATTTTTTTCTTTATTTCCACTTAAAAACTTGTTTAAACAAGTTTTTAAGTGGAAATAACCTCCATTTGTACTTACATGACAAACGGAGAATACTTATTACAGTAAATTACATCGAATTTTATTTAACGTTGACAAGCAGGTTGCTAACTCTTCTTCTGTTAACCCCTCTGACGCATCATTAATTGTTTGCTGTGCTAGTTTTTCTAATTCCAACTGGATGTTTTTCCCATATTCTGTTAGATAAATTAAATTAATTCGACGATCCGTTATATGTGGAACTCGCTTTACTAACTCACGCTTAATCATGTTATCAATTAGACGTGATACGCTTGCTTGATCGCGTTCATTTTGAATAGCTAGCTGATTTTGAGTTTGGCCATCTTTTTCATATAGTCGACTCATAATCTGCCACTGCTCATATGTAAGTGGATAATTGTTATTTTTAAAATGATGATTTAAACGGTTCATCATTAAGCGTGAGGCGTGAAACAATCGATATCCTAGTGAATCATCTAATTTATAGCTTTCCTTGTTCATGCTTCCGTGCACCCCTTTTGGTTTAGTTTATCGTACCTTCGTATAAATGTCTATGTACAATCTACGTAAATGCATATTAACTCTTTATATTCGGAATACTACTAATACAATTTCAGTGGCCAAAGGAGATTTGTTATGTCAGTTGTAATAGTAACAGCAATCCTCGAAGTAAAGCCAGGTTCTGAGGAAAAACTATATGATGTCTTGCTAAACGTATTGGCACCCTCAAAAAGCGAAAATGGCTACATTCGATATGACCTGCATCGATCTATTGACAATCCCTCCACCTTTGTTTTCTACGAACAATGGCGAGACAAGCATGCTTTAGATGAACATTTATCGAGTGCTCGCTACAAAAACTATCAGAAACAAACAGAAGTTCTCACTTTAAATCGTACGGTTCATTTATTAAAGCTTGTAAATCCTTAAAATAAAAAATCACCCTTTGTTCTCTTTTACTATTTACGCTATAATGAAGAAGCTCTTTAGTTGCTTTTCTCTTACATATTATTAAGCTAAGAGCAATTTTTGTTTCAAACAGAAAGGATAAACATATGTTTTCAATTCGTGAATACACCGTAGAAAAATTGCAAGATCCATTTGGAATGTTATCAGGTGAACGCTATGAGTTTCACCTTTATATCGACGTAGATGAAGAAGATGAACTATATACAGGCAGTGACTTAGGTCTCCGAACACTTTATATTATTAATGATGGCAAATCTTCTATTTCTCAACCTTATTTCTATGAAATCTCTACTAATAAGGTGTTAGATTTTGAACTAGAAGATGATGAAGCTGTTGAAGTTCAAGCATTTTGTAGCAAGCATCTAGAAGCTGAAAATACAGGAGAATAAACAAAAAGAGGCTGGGACATAAGTAATTCAGCCAATGATAAATCTGAACGATTGAGAGCTCCTCACTTTTAATCGTTCAGGTTATTTTGATTGTGAAAACAATTTTGGAGACAAGGTGGAATGGAACGAACTTATTCTGACAACGTAAAGAGGTGAGAAAAGGTTTTGTTATGTTCCATCCTCTTTTTGTTTCTTTTTTTCTTCATGTTCCATTAGTTTTTTTACTATTTCTGTAGGCTTCCAGCAGTTAAACTGGTAGGATGGTTTCGTATCATACCCCAGCCTGGAACAAAAATACTTCATTCCATTTTCAAGCTTTATACTTCTAAAATGCTGACAGGTTGCACAACAGTGAAAATCCCGCACGGTTCTTCCCCCTTCTTCTTATCTTTTCTTGTATAATAAGTATATTATATTATCACTTTGCGTGTACTTAACATATGCTTCTAAGAACGCGAGTGCAAAACAGCTCTCACCTTATACGTAGATTACCTTTTTTATAGAAAGGAGGATTCGATGGAGTTTCTACAAGTACTACTTCCTATTTTCGGCATTTTCGCTCTTGGATTTATCGGCCAAAAGACCATTGGTTTTGATGCAAAAAACATTTCAAAAATGTCATTGTATCTAATGTCTCCTGTACTTGTCTTTCAAACGTTTTATACGAATCTAATATCTGTTACATATTTGTACCTAGGCGCTTTTTTACTCATTCTTTGCTTATCAATCATTGCGGTTGTCAGGCTAATTGGGTTTATCCGGAGTTATTCAACAACGGAAACATGTGGAATGATTCTCGCTTCTGCATTTATGAATAACGGTAACTACGGAACTCCTGTAGTCTTATTAGTATTCGGAGCGATGGGATTAGATATTGCAATTGTACTAATGGTTCTTCAACAGCTCATCATGTGTACCGTTGGGGTTTACTATGCTGCAAAAGGCAGTCCCGAGGCGAACGGAATCAAATCTGCTTTGCGTGCTGTTGCAACAATGCCAATTGTATACGGAGCCATCTTAGGGCTGACTTTTCAACTTCTACATATTACGCTAACTCCACCCGTTGAAGAAGCAGTTAGCTTAGTAGCAAGTGCGACAATTCCAACAGTTATGATTGTTCTAGGGATGCAGCTTGCTAATATCAAGTTAAAAAACATTGCGTTTCGCAAACTGTCTTTTTCGTTATCATTAAAATTATTAGTTTCACCAATTCTTGCATTTATCATTGTTCAATTTTTACCGATTGATCAAATGACAAAGCAAATACTCATTATTATGGCTGCCATGCCAACAGCAGCTAATACCACAATGTATGCGCTCGAGTATAACACTGACACCGAGTTTGTCTCATCATCCACGCTTATTAGCACCTGTTTGAGCCTTATTACTCTTCCGATTATATTGAGCGTTGTAGTCTAAATAAAAAAGAGGAACTGCTATGACAGTTCCTCTTTTTTATCATTTTTTAAAAATCCCGAACGGTTTTCCAATCGGAAGCACTTCTCTTCCAAAATGCGTATTCAATACTGCGGCTGCCGATCCATAGAATGACATAATTGCAATTAAAAGCTCTGAAAAAGCAGCTAATAAATGTGTGACATGGTACATAACATTAAACGAACTCAATGATAAACCAATAAATAAGAAATCGATAAGAACAAAAATAATGAAAAGAACTTTATTCGTTTCCATTGCTCCAACTGTCATAAATAAGCTGAAAATTAAATAGCCGATAAAAGCCATACCTAATTGTCGCCCATCAACTACTGCGAGTTCTTCTCCAAAAACCCCTAGCTGCATTAACCATGAAGCAGCTACACCGAACCAGAACAATCCGAATGCTCCAAATGCAGTCATACCAAACGTATTATTATGCTTGCCATCTTGAATAGCTGCGAACAATTGCGCAAGACCACCTAAGAAAATAGCCCACGGCAAAATAAAAGCTAATCCATCTGTTAAGCCCAGCTTTTGTGATGATGCTACTAGCGTCACCATTGCCAAACCGAATAACCCAATAGCTGATGGATCAGCAGTGGTAATCTTTACTTCTTGTGCTTTAACTTGACTCATTCTTTACCTCCTAAAATACACATGCTTAAATAAGGTACTTGTTTATTGAGAAGCTGTCAATACATTTTTGTAAAATAGAAAAAGCTACCTTAAATAAGGTAGCTTTTAACGATTTAAATTAAAGTTTTACAACGTTTTCAGCTTGAGGACCACGTTGACCTTCAACGATTTCAAACTCTACGCTTTGGCCTTCTTCTAATGTTTTGAATCCGTCTGTTTGAATAGCTGAGAAATGAACGAATACGTCATTTTCTCCTGGAACTTCGATGAACCCAAATCCTTTTTCACTATTAAACCATTTTACTGTACCTTTAGTAGCCATAAAAAAACCTCCAAAAAAATGTAAAAAATTTAATATGTTACTCTATATTTACACCGTAAATAAAAAATTCACATATTATAAAGACTTTCTACTACGAAGTAGATCTCCTTTATAACACGTGAATTGTGTATCAACCATCTAGTTCGCAATAAATCCTCTCATTCTGAAATAAGTGAGAGCACTTAATTTTTTATTTAAAAATTAAAAATGTTTACGTTTTCATTCTACAATAACTTTTTCTAAAATGCAAGAGAGAACGGTAGTTTTTTACATTCTTCTTTTCTTGATTTAAAAAAGAATACAAAGCCGAATCAACAGGTTCGGCTCTCACCTCTCTATTATGTAAGCATATTGTCTAAATCTTCATCGATGACTTCTTTACGCTTATTTTGTAGCGTTTCAAATAACAATCGTGCTTCTACTTCTGTTAAAGCAAAGGTTGTTTTCTCATGTTCATTCCCTGTTTCGCTTCGTATAATCAATAAGCTTTCTTCAATTCCACGGTTCATTTTTACCACTCCTTTTTGGCTTAGTATAAGCTTATTTCAAATTTCTATGTATGTTTTCACCTCGTTTAACGAAAGCTAACGAACGAAAATTATTTCACAAGGAGGAATGAGACATGATAAAAAAATCACTTTTTGTAGCAGTTAGTTTCGCAACAATTTTATCATTATTTGGTTGTAACACTACAGACCAAGGAAAAGATGGCCTCATTAATGACGATACGGTCCGCAACGTTTCATATGAAAATGAAATGGATAACAATATGAATGACGTAACGCAAGAAAAAAAGCGTGATCAATATGCTGAATCACGCATGGAAGTAGCAAACGGTGCAGCCGATCGAGTAAATGCATTAAGTGAAGTGAAAAATGCAAACGTTGTTATAATGAATCGTGATGCGTATGTTGCAGCAGTTTTAGAAGATAAAAAAGAAGGCAAGTTAACAAAAGAAATGGAAACAAAAATTGCTGATGAGGTTAAAAAATCTAACAACAACATTCAAGAAGTATATGTTTCAACAAACCCAGATTTTGTTGATCGCATGAATAGTTATGTTAACAAGTTGGAAGATGGACAGCCAATTACCGGCATTATCGACGAATTTAATGAAGTAGTACGCCGAGTATTTCCGAACAATCGTTAATTAAAAAGAGACTGAGATA
>NZ_BCVD01000033.1 GCF_001591565.1 Priestia flexa NBRC 15715
TTCAACCGTCGCTCTTAAGCGACTTTTCTATCTTACCAAGTTTCGAACTCAGTGTCAATAGTTTTTTTATTTCCTTTGAGATTCGTTTGTGTCTCTCAAGGACATTTATAAATATAACAGACATATTATCATATAGCAATACCACAATAATAAGTTTAAATTTTCTAATATCTTCTATTCGTTATATCAGTTGGATAAAAAGGAAAAAGACAGCTTTTAAACTATCTTTTTCTAAGTAATAGTTAAACTTTACTTCCTAAAAGTATTACCTTCTAAAATAAATGTACTAAAAGCCGGTACAGTTACATTATCACTTTTTATTTTCTTTATAGACTTTGTACCAGCTTTTTTTCCATCGACAAGCAGGGATAGATTGCCTTTGCTAGAGACTTTCATTTTTATCTCATTGGAATTGGCATTGTGTATGATAGTTAGTTGATTTTTGTTTTTACCTTCCAATGTATAAGCTACTACATTTTTAGGTGCATTTAAGAATGATAGGTTCTGACGAATCTCAGAGGCAGTTGTCATACGAAATACTGGATACTTTTTACGAATCTCAATTAAACCTTTCATATATTCAACCTCTTGATTAAATGCTAAACGCCGCTCCCAATCTAGTTGATTTACAGAGTCTGGTGATTTGTAGCTATTATGGTCCCCACCTTTAGTTCTCATAAACTCTTGACCAGCATGTATGAAAGACACTCCTTGTGAAGTTAACACCATAGATGAAGCAAGCTTATGCATTTGCTTACGCTCAAGCTCAGTAGCATTTGGATTCGTTAATAGTAGTTTGTCCCATAAAGTATGATTATCATGGGCTTCTACATAAGTTACTACTTGTTCAGGATCTTGATAAGTAGATGTTGAAGAATCGTATTGAAGGCCACCTGCTATACTCTTTTTCATCGTGTCTTCCATACCTTGTTTGCCATTTACAAAGCCGCTATCTTCATCATAAAATACACTACCTTTTAAACCATCACGAATAACATCATTAAAATGCGCTACGCCTGGCATTTTGTTTGCATTCTTCTGGTTTGCTTTTTGGTCAGCAGGTAAAGGTGTATTTAAATCCCAACCCTCTCCTAAAACAATAATACTCGGATCAATTTTATTTAAAGCGTCTCGTACCTCTTTCATGGTTTCTACATCATGAATTCCCATTAAATCAAAGCGAAAACCGTCTAAATTATATTCTGTTGCCCAATATTTTACAGAGTCTACAATAAACTTCCTCATCATTTTACGCTCTGATGCTGTATCGTTTCCAACACCTGTTCCATTAGCTAACGTTCCATCTTCATTATATCGGAAATAGTAACCTGGTACTAACTCATTAAAGTTTGACTCACTTACAGCATACATATGGTTATACACAACATCCATAATTACGCGTAAATTATTTTTGTGCAGTGATTGAACCATCTGCTTCATTTCTTTAATTCTTACTTTAGGTTCATATGGATTTGTAGAATAAGAACCTTCCGGCACATTATAGTTCTTTGGATCATATCCCCAATTGTACTGCGGCTCGTTTAATTTTGTTTCATCCACTGTGCGGTAATCATAGATAGGAATAAACTGCACGTGCGTCACACCTAAATCTTTAATATGATCTAATCCTGTTTTAACTCCACCAGGTCCTCTTGTTCCTTCTTCAGTAACGCCTAAAAACTTACCTTTATTTTTAATTCCACTATTTGGATCAATCGATAAATCCCGTACGTGCAGCTCGTAGATAATAGCATCTTCGCGGTTTTTCAAGAATGGCTTTTTCGCTGGCCACTTCTCTGGGTTTGTGGTTTTTAAATCTACCACTACACCTTTATCTCCGTTTACAGTTACAGCACGTGCATACGGATCAACAGCCTCATTCCACTTATCTCCAATTTTAACTTTATACGTGTAGATTAATCCATCTTGATTTCCTTTTAATTGTGTAGTCCATGTACCTCGCTCTGCTTTTTTCAGTGGAATTTCTGTTCCGCTAGTTGAGTCCCACTTTTTATATGAGACTAGTTTAGCTTCAGTAGCAGTAGGAGCCCATAAGCGAAAAGACGTTTTATCTTTTTTATACGTATTTCCTAAGTCATTTCCGTCATAATAAAACATGTCATCAAATTCTTTAGAACGCACTGCTGCTCCAATTTCAACCGTCGCGCTTCCAAACAAGGATTTCGATATCTTATATGCCTTTGTTAAATCTAAGTTATTTTTCGTCACAACTCGAACCTTGTTCGTTGTTTTTTCTTCCTTATTTAATGGTATCACTTCCTTAATTTCTACTCCTTCTAATGTAATACCAGAGTTATCTGCCTCTTCTATAGCGAATGGAACGTTTGTTTGAAGCGTAATTTCATTCATTTTATCAATAGTAGCTCCAACAATCTTTGGATTTAAATCAATTTGGCTTGGATCGTAGAATACACGCTCGATTCCTTGAGCAATCCAAATTTCAGCTGATCCATCTTCTTTAAATTTCGTGATATAGCGATTATCTAATTCTTTATTCCCCCATTCGTTTCCATTTATGCTTTGTCGAGCAATAAACCCTACCTTTTGAATACCTTGGGGATCATTCAATTCAAAAGTAGCAACTTTTCCAAAATCATCTTCATCTTTAAACTGAACGGCTTGTCCACTCTTTCCATCTGGCCAGACCCACAAATCCCAGTCTTTATAGTTCTTATCATAACGTGCATAATGAATGGTTACTTTAACGTTCTCATAAGATGGTAAATCACGATACTCTCCATCTGGTGGCTCGTTATATACTGTGTTATCTCCACTTTTTATCCATACTTCCCCTTCACCATTTTGGATATCAACCCAGCGATCTTCCCCATCTTTTTCCCAAGTATCTGTCCGGACAATAAATCCTACCTTTTTAGTGTTTGTAGGAATTTCAATCTCAGCAACTTTTCCAAACGCATCTTCCCCTGTAAAGTCGTACGCTTTCCCTTCCCCGCCTTCAGGCCAAATCCATAGGTTCCAATCTTTTGTGTTATTCGGCGCTTCTTGATAATGAATAATTACTTTCCCTGTATTTGCAAACGTTTGCATAGGGAAGCTCGAAAAAGCGGAGGCAAACATTGCAAAAACGATTAGAACAACAAACCATCGATTAATTTTCATAAAGCCCATCCCCTTTGTTTATAGTCGATAACAAATCTATTATATAAAAACTGAAAACGTTTGCACAATATAAAATTTTGAATTTTTGAAAATTGAATCCAAAAGACCTATTAAAAAATAGATAATAATAAATAAAAAAGACAGCCAATTAGCTGTCTTTTTTATTAACGGTGGCGCATTTGCGGGAATAACAGTACATCACGAATAGAAGGAGCGTTTGTTAATAGCATAACTAATCGATCAATACCAATTCCTAAACCACCAGTTGGCGGCATACCATATTCTAACGCTTCAATGAAGTCATCATCCATCTCATGTGCTTCATCGTTACCTTGTTCTTTTTCTTTTAACTGCGCTTCAAAGCGTTCACGCTGATCAATTGGATCGTTTAACTCCGTGAAGGCATTTGCATGCTCTCTTGCTACAATAAATAACTCAAAGCGATCAGTAAAGCGAGGGTCATCCTCATTCTTTTTCGCTAATGGTGAGATTTCTACAGGATGTCCGTAAATGAATGTTGGTTGAATTAATTGCTCTTCTACTTTTTGTTCAAAGAATTCATTTACAATGTGCCCGTATAACATATGCTCTGTAATTTCAACATTGTGTTCTTTTGCAAGAGCACGTGCCTCTTCAACAGATGTTTCTTTCCAGAAATCAACGCCTGTATATTGCTTAATAGCATCTACCATATGAAGTCTTGTCCATTCTGGAGTTAAGTCTACTTCATACTCCCCATACTGGATTTTAGTCGTTCCTAATACTTCCTGAGCAATATGTGCAATTAAGTTTTCAGTTAATGCCATAATATCTTTGTAATCAGCGTATGCTTCATAAAGCTCAATCATTGTAAATTCTGGGTTGTGACGAGTTGATACCCCTTCATTACGGAAGACGCGACCAATTTCGTACACTTTTTCTAAGCCACCAACAATTAATCGTTTTAGGTGTAGCTCAATTGCAATACGCATATAAAGCTCCATATCTAGAGCATTATGATGAGTAACGAATGGACGAGCCGATGCACCACCAGCAATTGAATGCATCATTGGTGTTTCAACTTCTAAGTAGCCATTATTATCTAAGTAGCGGCGCATTGATTGAATAATACGGCTTCGCAAGATAAATGTTTGTTTACTTTCTGGATTAGTAATTAAATCTAAATAGCGCTGACGATAGCGTTGTTCAATATCTTTTAAGCCGTGATATTTATCCGGTAAAGGACGTAAAGCTTTTGATAATAGCGTGAAGTCTTTTACTTTAATTGATAATTCACCAACTTTTGTTTTAAACAATACGCCTTGTACACCAACATGGTCACCAATATCAACTGTTTTAAAGATTTCGTATTGTTCGTCCCCTACTGAATCTTTACGAACATAAAGTTGAATTTGACCCGTTAAATCTTGAACGTGAGCAAAGCCTGCTTTTCCTTTTCCGCGCTTTGTCATAATACGTCCTGCTAATGAAACTGAAACTTCATTTTCCTCTAAAGCTTCTTTTGTTAGTTCTTCATATGCATCAATTATCTCTTGTGATGTATGTGTACGTTCGAAGCGTTTTCCAAATGGATCCATACCTTGTTCTCGAAGGTTGTTCATTTTTTCACGACGAACGAGAAGTTGATCATTTAATTCTTCATGATTCATTATGTGCTCATCTCCATCGTATTAATAAATTTTCTAAAACAGAAAAAAGGCCAGCTTTTCCACTGGCAATTCCTACGTTTCTTTAAAATTATTATAAATTCAGTCGTTTCTCTATGTCAAATCGCTTTAGACTTACAGTGTGTTCTTGTCTCAAGCTAAAACAACTTGATATAGTAATCCAACTGCCTTAATGCGTAATTATATCGCTTCTTTTCTTTACGCACTTTCGACCTTATCGAATTCTAAATAATGTTTGGTTATCAATTTCTTATTGTAACGAACTAAGAAAAGCAAGTAAACCTCCTGGCTCTTAAAAACAAAAAACGTTTTTATGGAGCCGTTACATCATATAAGTTACCAATTAATTTAATCCCTTGTTCTGCAGCTAGTCTTTCCGCTAAGTATACTGTCGATGTATCCTCAATAGGTATAATGAGGTCACTAGCAATTTCTGCTAGAGGGACCATTACAAATGCTCTTTCTGTCATCCGAGGGTGAGGAACAATAAGTCTAGAACTATGTATAACCTCTTCATTATACAGAAGAATGTCCAAATCTAACGTACGGGGTCCCCATACAACCTCTCTTTTTCGGTTCTGCTGTAGCTCAATCGCCTGCAAAACATCGAGCAACTCTAGAGAAGAAAGTTCTGTTTTAATTTCGGCTACCATATTTAAGAAAGCGCTTTGGTTAGTATAGCCAACCGGATCCGTCTCATATACGGAAGAAAGATTTTCTAATAAAATGCCTTCATGACTGTCTAGTGATTGAACAGCTTGCTTTAAGTAGTTACTGCGGCTTTTAATATTAGACCCCAGGGCTATAAAAGCTCTATTGTTCATTAGCGGCTCCTTGTAATTTCGACGGCAACCGAATCATAATGACCTTGAATCGGAGGGTCGGGTTTATATACTTTTACGGTACAAGCTTGAATTAGATGATAAGAGGATAAAACCGTTGACGCAATGGTCTCAGCAATAGTTTCAACCAGCTTAAACGTTTCTTTCTCCACAATGTTTTTACAGACTTCGTAGAGCTCTGCATAACTTACAGTTGCTTCTAAATCATCCTCTTGTCCAGCTTTTTTTAAATCTAATTCTACTGTTAAATCTACATTAAAACGTTGACCTAACTTATTTTCCTCAGTAAAAACGCCGTGATAACCATAAAAGCGCATATTATTCACATAAATTTTATCCATTCTCGATTACTCCTTTACCTACTAAAACATCCATCATCTTCGTAAAGCGAGCAATCTCTTTCACATCGTGTACTCTTGTCATATGAATACCTTTAGAAATACCCATTCCAATAGTAGCAGCAGTTCCTTCTATTCGTTCCTTTGGAGGCAAATTAAGGACGTGTCCAATTGTTGACTTTCGAGATGTAGCCAACAACACAGGATAGCCTAGTGCTGTAAACTTATCTACATTTTGAATAGCTTCAATATTTTGCTCTACTGTCTTAGCAAATCCAATCCCTGGGTCTAAAATAATATTCTTATCTTTTACACCAGCACTTTTAACGATTTTTATGCTTTCATATAAATCAGCAATCATATCTGGAATGAGGTTTTGATAATTTTTATTGTCTCTATTATGCATGAGGATGATAGGTACATTATAATCAGCAGCTACTTTTGCCATCTCCGGGTCAGCCTTTGCTCCCCACACGTCATTAATAATGTGTGCACCTGCTTCAATTGCTTGCTTTGCTACCTCAGATTTATACGTATCAATAGAGATAGGTACGTCTAGAGTTCGAGATAATTCTTTGATAACAGGAATTGTACGCTCTAATTCTTCTTCCACACTTACTTTATCGCTTCCTGGACGTGTTGATTCACCACCGATGTCAATGAGGTCTGCACCATCTATGACCATTTGTTTAGCATGCTCAATTGCTTTATCGATATGGTTAAATGAACCACCATCTGAAAACGAATCTGGGGTTACGTTCAGGATCCCCATAATCAATGTCTTTGTAGAATAATCTAACTTATGGGAACCACAATCGATAAATTGACTATTTACTACCGTTTTTGTCATCTAAGACTTCCTTTCGTACGCCTTCTTTACTCCATAAATGCGAAGTATATTTCTCATATTGTCGCTGTAATGTATAGGTTAGCGTTTGTTCACCCGTTTTAAACTCTTTCTCTCCAATTTTATGGATAGCAAAAATTTCTTGAATTGAATTTGTCATAAAGATTTCTTCGCTCTCAAGAAGCTCTGATAGTGTAAAGAATCCTTCTTTAATAGAAATCCCCTTCACACTTAAAAGCTTACATATAAATTGGCGAGTAATACCGTTTAATATTCCCGTTTCAACAGCAGGAGTAAAGACGGTGTTATCTTTAACAAAGAAAAGGTTTGAAACAATTCCTTCCGCTAAGAACCTTTCCTTTGTTAAAAAAATCCCTTCCTTACTTATATCGTTTCCAACTTCTCTTTTAGCTAAGATATTATTTAAATAATGATGAGATTTCAACCGTTCATTACTTTCGGGAGTATTTCTTTTTGTTTCAAGAATAACCCCCTCTTTTATAAGAGGGGTTTTCTTATCAGGCATAGACTTCATATAAACAATAAGTGATGGACGAGTATATGCTTCTACCTGTAGTCCAATTTCACCTACACCTGCTGATACGTTTAGTCGAACATACGCATTTTGGAGATTATTCTTTTGCAGCAACTCATTAAGAATTGTAAGTATATCTTCCTTTGAATATGTCCATTCAATATTTAAAAGCGATAAACCACTTTGTAATCGACTCAGATGATCATCTAATAAAAATGGATGACCATTATAGATTCTCATTGTTTCAAATAAACCCAGGCCATACATATAACCATGATCAAAAGGAGAAATAGTTGCTTTGCTTCTTTCTAAAATCTCTCCGTTTACATAAATGTACAAAGGTTACACGCCCTTTTTCTGATACGTATTAATAAAATTTTGCAGCATTTCTCGACCATATGAAGTCATAATGGATTCAGGGTGAAATTGGACGCCCTCAATTGGCATAGTTTTATGGCGAATAGCCATAATCTCATTTTCATCTGTCCATGCTGACACCTCAAAACAATCAGGCAGAGATCCAGCTTCTACAATTAAAGAATGGTAGCGAGTAGCTGTAAACGGATTGTCCAACCCTTCAAAGATTGTTTTTCCATCATGGTGCATTTCTGACGTCTTACCATGCATAAGCTTATCAGCTCTGATAACATTTCCACCAAATGCTTGACCAATGGACTGATGTCCAAGACAAACGCCAAAAATCGGAATTTGACCAGCAAAATATTTAATTGCTTCTAAGCTAATACCAGCTTCATTTGGGCTACATGGCCCTGGAGAAATCATTAAAAAGTCAGGGTTAAGGTTTTCAATCTCTTCAATTGTAATTTCATCATTACGCTTGACGACTAACTCATGGCCTAGCTCACCTAAATACTGTACTAAATTAAATGTAAATGAATCGTAGTTATCAATCATTAAAATCATCTGTTCTCATCCTCCACTCAACTCTTTTTCACTCTGCTCTTTTGCTTTCCATAAAGCCATAGCCTTTTTCAATGACTCTTTGTACTCATACTTAGGGTTGGAGTCAATAACAACACCAGCTCCCGCCTGTACATGTACTTGACCATCTTGAACGACCATTGTACGAATTGCGATGTTAAGTTCCATCTCGCCGTTATAGCCTATCCAACCAATTGATCCTGTATAGACACCTCTTCGAACGGGCTCTAGTTCTTCAATAATTTCCATTGTCCGAACCTTAGGTGCACCTGTGATGGTTCCTCCTGGGAATACTGCATCTACTACATCTACAATGTCTTTATTGTCAGCAATTTCACCTTTGACATTTGATACGATGTGCATAACATGGGAGTATTTTTCAATCACCATAAACTCATCTACACAAACAGTCCCGTACTTACTTACTCTACCTAAGTCATTTCGCTCTAAATCAACAAGCATTACGTGCTCCGCACGCTCTTTCTCATTTTCAATTAACTCTTTAGCCAGTGCACTGTCTTCTTCGTTTGTCTTCCCTCTAGACCGTGTTCCTGCAATTGGTCTTGTACTAAGCTCAACTCCTGATTTTTTAACTAATAACTCTGGTGAGCAACTCACTAAATGAAACTCATCGGTTTGCATATACGACATGTATGGAGAAGGATTAATCTTTCGGACTTGTTCGTAAATATGCATTGGATGTGTATTAAGAGGCTGTGACTGTCTTACAGATAAGTTAACTTGAAACACATCACCTTGTCCAATATATTCCTTTATCCTTTCAACAGCCACACCAAACTCTTCTTCTGACATTGACAAAGTTGTGTGTGTATTAACACTCTTCACTTTCTCATAAACAGGAGTATACTTCGTTTCAGACAACCATTGATTTTTATATGAAGTTAAACGAGCTTTAGCATTCTCTTCATCTGTATGGTTAACCATTATCCATAGCTCTTCTTTATGGTGGTCATATACAAAAACATCATCAAAAATTAAGAAATAAATATCAGGCATCTTTAACGGATCATCTGCTATTGTTGGTACATGTTCTACATACCTTACGTAATCATAGCTAATATAACCAATGGCCCCGCCTTGAAACGGAGGTAGCTCTTTACGCTGAGGTGTTTGGTACTTCTTCATCCATTTACGCATTAAATGCATTGGATTACCTTTTTCAACACTTCTTCTTCCTTGCTCTATAATATGAAGCTCGTTAGACTCTCCTCGTAAAATAGCGATAGGATTAAGGCCCATAATATGAAAGTTACCGCCTCGCCCACTTTCCAACAATATATGATGCGGCTCATCTACAGATAATTCTTGATACTTACTAAACCATTTATCCTTAGGAATCGAAATCGATTCACCCCATGTCATTCGTTGCTGCATTTGCTCACTCTCCTAAAATGAATCACCTATCCTTATTTTACATGATTTTAGAAAGTTATTCACTAGATGAAAAAAACTACCCCTTTAAGCCACAAAGTTACTATGACTTAAGGGGGTAGCTAAATAAAAATTATTTATCGTAGCTTATCAAGACTGACCTTGTGTTTGCTCTTCGAATTGGAATAATGGTGTACTTAAATAGCGCTCACCGTTACTTGGAATAATGGCTAACACTTTTTTACCTTTTCCTAATTCTTTTGCTACCTTTAATGCTGCAAAAATTGCTGCACCTGAAGAAATTCCGACTAATACACCTTCAGTTTTAGCTACTTTTCGAGCATAGTCAAATGCTTCTTCATTTTTCACAGGAATAACATGGTCATATAGGTCTGTATTTAACACACCTGGTATGAAGTTAGCACCAATTCCTTGAATTTTATGAGGTCCTGGCTGACCACCACTTAAAATTGGTGAGTCAGCTGGTTCTACAGCATAAAGCTTAATCTCTGGGTAAGCTTCTTTCAATACTTCTCCAGCACCCGTAATTGTTCCACCTGTTCCAATCCCAGCTACAAAAGCATCCAGTTGGTCACCGAATTGTTCAACAATTTCTTTACCTGTTGTTTTACGATGCACTTCAGGGTTTGCCTCATTTTGGAACTGTTGAGGAATGAAGTAACCATGTTCTTTTGCTAATTCAGAAGCTTTATTAACAGCTCCTTTCATTCCTTCAGGTCCTGGTGTTAAGACTAACTCTGCGCCGTATGCACGAAGTAGGTTACGACGTTCAATACTCATTGTTTCAGGCATTGTTAAGATTGCGCGATATCCCTTTGCTGCTGCAACCATAGCTAGACCGATACCTGTATTACCACTTGTAGGTTCAATGATTGTGTCGCCAGGCTTTAAAACGCCTTTGGCTTCCGCATCTTCAATCATTGCCAATGCAATGCGATCTTTCACGCTGCTTCCTGGGTTCATAAACTCCAACTTTAAATATACATCTGCCATATCTTCTTCAACTAAACGATTTAATTTAACAATTGGTGTTTGACCAATTAATTCCGTAATTGAATTTGCTACGCGTGCCATATCTCCACTCCTAATCCCGAGTAATTTTATTGAATTTGTATACAATTTATCAGTTATTTTCTAAATTGTCAATCATTTTGTTTTGTGACAATGACTTTTTTTTCTATTTTTCTAGACCATTATATCCTTACTGTACCATTTTCAGACCAAACTTCAAAAGAAAAAGACACCGGCTGCATGCGATGTCTTTTCAGAGACTTATTTATATAGCTTCTTCTTTCATTTCTTTTAGCTCTTCTGCAGGAAAGTGATACATTTCATTACAGAAGTGACATTGCGCTTCAGCTTTGCCATCTTCATCAATCATTGATTGAATTTCATCTTTTCCTAAGCTAATAATTGCATTACCAATGCGCTCTTTAGAACATTGACATTTAAATTCCACAGGCATGGTTTCAAGAATTTTAAGGTTATCTTTTCCTAGAACTTCTTCAAGAATTTCTTCTGGTGTTAATCCACGTTGAATAAGCTTAGAGATAGGTTCAATGGTTTGCAAGCGCTGTTCAATTGCTGAGATTGTCGCTTCATCTGTTCCTGGTAACAGCTGAATAATGAAGCCTCCTGCAGCCAAGATGGTGTTATCAGGGTTTACTAACACACCAACGCCAACTGATGAAGGAACTTGTTCAGATGTTACAAAATAATACGTGAAATCTTCTCCTAATTCACCTGATACAATCGGTACCTGACCATTAAATTGATCTCTCATTCCAACGTCTTTTACGACACTAAGCGTGCCTCCCGTACCTACTGCACGAGCGACATCTAATTTACCGTATTTGTTTAATTCAAAATGTGTTTGTGGATTTGTAACATAACCACGAACTTCCCCTTTGGCATTGCTATCCACAAGGATTGCGCCAATCGGTCCGCCACCTTCGACTTTTATTGTTAACTTCTGCTCTCCCTTTAACATCGCACCCATCATTACACCGGCACTCATCGCACGTCCTAATGCAGCTGAAGCTGTTGGCCATGTATAATGGCGACGCTGCGCTTCACCTACTGCCTCCGTTGTTTTCACAGCGTAGGCACGAACTTGATTATTATATGCTAAAGCCTTGACTAAGTAGTCACTCATAATAATACTAACTCCTCTTATTCCATATTTTTCGTATAAATAATCTGTAGACCTTTTAGTGTTAAAAACGGATCTACGATGTCAATAATGTCTGACTCTTTTGCGATTAATGTTGCTAAACCACCTGTTGCAATTACTTTAGGATTTACGTTTGATTGCTCTTTCATTCGTGTAACAATACCTTCAACTTGTCCAACATATCCATATAAAATTCCCGCTTGCATCGCAGAAACTGTATTTTTACCTACAATGCTATTCGGCCTAGCAATTTCAATCCTCGGAAGTTTAGATGCCCTAGAATATAGCGCTTCAGTGGAAATATTAATACCAGGTGCGATAGCTCCTCCCATATACTGTTTGTCTTCATCAATGTAACAGTAAGTTGTTGCTGTTCCGAAATCCACAATAATTAATGGGCTGCCATAAAGCTTAATACCTGCTACTGCATTTACGATTCGGTCTGCCCCAACTTCTCTTGGATTTTCATATTTAATATTTAAACCTGTTTTAATACCAGGACCTACTATAAGCGGCTTTAAATGAAAATATTTTTGGCACATACGTTCCAATGCAAACATAATTGGTGGCACTACAGAGGAGATAATAATACCATGAATATCTTTAAAAGATAAACCAACGTGCTCAAGGAGTGCCTTAATTGTCATTCCGTATTCATCTTCTGTTTTATTACGACTCGTTTCAATGCGCCAATGATATTTTAGTTCATCACCATCATATACTCCTAATACAGTATTCGTATTTCCAACGTCTAATACAAAAATCATGTTAATCACCACTTCGCCTTTAATCAATATTTACACTGAAACCATCATACCATAACTAAGAAAAAGGGGTGTACAGTAAAAGAAGCTTTTCCTTTTCCTTACTAATGTTCGTATAAAAAACAAAAAAAGTAAGATGCTCCTAGGAGCATCTTACTTTTTATTCTTTAGGCTCTTCCTCTTGATCTGGCTTCGATTGAATGTTTACTTTTACATCTTCATCGCTGCTTTTTGGAGAACGATCTGGAAGCGTCCCATGATCAACTAAATGCTTGATTTGCTCAGCATCTAACGTTTCAACTTTTAATAACGTTTGAGCAATAAGTTCTAACTTATCACGATTTTCAGTTAGAATTTGTCTTGCACGCTCGTAGCTATCTTTAATAAAGCGTTGAATTTCTAAGTCAATTTGATGAGCAATTGCGTCACTGTAGTTTTGTTCATTTTGGATGTCACGTCCTAAGAACACTTGGCCACCTTGCGATTGACCAAACTGCATTGGACCTAACTTATCGCTCATACCGTATTCAGTAACCATACGTCTTGCGATACTTGTTGCACGTTGGAAGTCATTATGTGCACCCGTACTTACTTCGCCAAAGATTAATTCCTCAGCAACACGTCCACCTAATAAACCAACAATCTTATCTAAAAGCTCTGGTTTTGTCATGAAATAGCGATCTTCTTTCGGAAGCATTACAGCATAACCACCTGCTTGCCCACGTGGAACAATCGTTACTTTATGTACCATGTCCGCTTCATCTAATACAACACCAATAATTGTGTGACCAGCTTCATGGTACGCGACAATATTGCGTTCTTTTTTAGAGATAACGCGACTCTTTTTAGCTGGTCCCGCAATTACACGGTCCGTTGCTTCATCAATATCGCTCATATCAATCTTTTTCTTATCTTGTCGCGCAGCTACTAAGGCAGCTTCGTTTAATAAGTTTTCTAAGTCGGCTCCTGAGAAGCCTGGTGTACGCATCGCAATGGCATTTAGATTTACATTTTCATCTAAAGGTTTGTTGCGAGCATGTACTTTCAACACTGCTTCACGACCATTTACATCTGGACGATCTACAGTAATCTGACGGTCAAAACGTCCTGGACGTAATAAAGCTGGATCTAAAATATCAGGGCGGTTTGTTGCTGCAATGATAATGATTCCTTCATTAGCACCAAAGCCATCCATTTCAACAAGCAATTGGTTTAGAGTTTGTTCACGCTCATCGTGACCTCCACCTAGACCAGCACCACGTTGACGACCTACAGCATCAATTTCATCGATAAAGATAATACAAGGCGCGTTTTTCTTTGCATTTTCAAACAAGTCACGCACACGTGATGCACCGACACCAACAAACATTTCAACAAAGTCTGAACCACTGATTGAGAAGAAAGGCACGCCTGCTTCACCAGCTACAGCTCTCGCTAATAATGTTTTACCCGTTCCTGGAGGACCTACAAGAAGTACACCTTTTGGAATTCGAGCGCCTAAGTCGGCAAATTTACGAGGGTCTTTCAAGAACTCTACAACCTCAACAAGTTCTTGTTTCTCTTCGTCTGCACCTGCAACATCTTTGAACTTAACTTTCTTCTTTTCTTCACTGTAAAGTTTCGCTTTACTTTTACCAAAGTTCATTACACGGCTACCGCCACCTTGAGCTTGGTTTAGTAAGAAGAAGAAGAGGATGAAGATAATGACAAAAGGTATAATTGATGTAAAGAATGTTACCCAACCACTTGTTTCATCTGCTGGGTCAACCTTCACCTGAATGTCCTTACTATTTGCAGCGGCATTAATACGCTCTAACGCTTGATCACCATCTACAATGTAAGTTTGGAATTTCTGATCTTCATTATAAGATTCTAATTTCCCTTGTACGACATAAACCCCACGTTCAGGCTTCAATGTTAATGATTCAATATCTCCACTTTCCAAGTGTCCTACAAATGTGTCATATCGCATTGCTTCAGTCTTCTGGTTGGAACCACTGAAGAAACTGACCACGCCAATAATGACTAAAAATATAAGTAAATAAAAGATGGTATTACGGAAGATCCGATTCATTTCTTACCTCCTCCCACGATAAACAAATACTGTATTCAATAGTACCATAGAACCTATATCCTATCCAACAAATTGCATTTGCAAATATGCTGATTAATTACTATACACTTCTGGTTTTAAAACGCCAATGTAAGGTAGGTTACGATATTTTTCCTGATAATCTAACCCATACCCTACTACGAAAGCATCTGGAACCTCAAATCCAACGTAATCTGCTTTAATATCCGCTTTACGACCCGTTGGTTTGTCTAATAGTGTTACGATTCTAATTGATTTTGCTTTGCGATACTTAAATAACTCTACTAGATAGCTTAGAGTTAATCCGCTATCAATAATATCTTCTAAAATTAAGATGTCTCGACCTTCTACAGAAGTATCTAAATCCTTTAAGATTTTGACTTCACCAGAAGAAACCATTTCTTTACCATAGCTTGATACATCCATAAAATCCATTTCTAAATATGTATCGATGCGTTTAATTAGGTCAGACATAAAAGGCATTGCACCTTTTAATACACCAATTACTAAAGGAAAACGACCTTCATACTCTTCAGTGAGTAGTTGTCCTAAATCCTTTACCTTTGCCTGTATTTGTTCCTCTGAAATTAGAATTTCTTTAATATCATGCTTCATTCCTTGCTTGCCTCCTAGAAGTTTTCCCTACTTATAGTATAAAATAACATATCTTAACTTATGAGTGTGTAATTCATAAGCAGATTTTTTTAATTTTGGCAGCCATAAAATTGTACCATTACTATCTTCTACAACCGGCCACGCATCTCTTTTCTCTAAAGGCACTTTTTCATCAATAAAGATATCCTTTACCTTTTTATGCCCCTTCATGCCTTTTAATTGAATTTTATCTCCTGGCCTTCGCGTCCGAACTCGAATTGGAAACCTAACCTTACTTTCATCTACTAAAAAGATGTCAGTTTCTTTCTTATCATATTTTCCATTATGTATTCTAGCAGTAAGGGAATGACCATTCGGCAGCTGAATGACCCCTGGAATGGGGATATCATATTCATATGCTGGAATAGACTGCGTTAACTCAAAAGTGAACACACAATCGTCATACGAACGAGAAATGGTCAGCTTGTTTGGAAAGTGAAGCACACCAGAAGGTTTATCAGCTTCTAAAAACCTCAATAAATTATTAATATGAACTGAGGAAAGATCTGAAGGGATTTTTTTATAGAGATAGTTTAATATTAGTTGAATCCCACGCCTTTGTAAAGGTTTGCTTATATTAAGGAAAGACCCTCGACTCATTAAAAGATATCCTTGTCTTTGCTGTTTAATTACCTTATTCATCTCTCGAGTTGTTAATTCCTCTAAATAGGCTTGATCTTCATATAAGTTTTCACTAAAAGCTTGAAATTTTTCATGTATATCGTGATACTCATCCTTTAAAAAAGGTAATATATATTGTCTAATGCGATTACGAGTATACGTATCCTTCTCGTTAGTAGGGTCTATTCTAGGATTTAAGTTAAATCTCCTGCAATACAACAAAATTTGTTCTTTTGTAACGGATAAAAAAGGGCGAACGAGAGACCCTGTGGCATAAGGACGCTTTGCCTCCATCCCTCCATACCCTCTCATCGTACTACCACGTGCCAACCTCATGAGTATTGTTTCTACTTGATCATCTCCATGATGAGCTAAAGCTAGTACTTCTGCACGGTACTTATTCATCATCTCTTCAAAGAACGCATACCGACATTCTCTAGCTGCTACCTGAGCAGATACTTTGTGCTTTTTCTGATAAGTTGTTACATCGATACTAACGCCTTCAAATGCAATACCTGCATCTCTACAATAAGCTTGCACATATTCTAAGTCATTTTTAGACTCTGCTCCCCGAAACATATGATCAACGTGTAACGCCACTAAATTTAAACTTCTGTGCACTTGCTCCCTATGTAGAAAATGAAGCAACGCTAAGGAATCTGGACCTCCAGAAACACCGACTAAGACTGTTGCATTAATTGGTAAAAGGTTATGTTTATCAATAAATTCTGTTGTTTCCCTTTCCATTATTCTGTTCATCCTTACGTGATTAAGACTAGTTACCACTATCCCTTTCTCATTTTACGGATATTCCATTAAAAAGTTTCACATTTATAATACTTGAATGAAAAGATATAACAAGTACATAAACATGACGGATGCTCCTAATAAAACGGTTTCTAGGAAATGTGTACGCTTCTTCTTTACTTTAACACGCTTTGGACTATGCTGACGAACCTTTTGATTTCCTGAAGATTTAACAGATTCACCACTCTTGATCCCTTCAATCAAATCTTGCTTCATCTCATGAGCTGTAAGATAGTTGCCATGAATCGATTTATACAAAATCGAACGATGTGCTGACAGAGCATTATGCGTTTTTAATAATCTTTTTAGCTGTTCATTAGGTTTATCAGCTTTGTTTAAACGCTCGCCGATTAATAGCTCGATTATAATCATAGCTACAGCAAACAAATCATATGCTGGTTCTGCTTTTCGAGAGCCAAACCCCCAATATGCTCGGTCATAGTAGTCGGTAAACTCTTTGATAGCTCTCCCTTGCATTGTTGTTCCACCTACATCGATTAAACGAATCTTGACAGGGTGATTGGTAACAACCAAGTTCTCTGGCTTCAAGTCTCCAAAAACCCAACCCGCTTTGTGTAATTCATGTAAATCCCCCAATAGCTGCATGACCAGTACATTTACCCATTCCTTTCCTCTTTTCGCAACGAAAGCTTTTAACGATGTTCCTTTTACATATTCCATTACATAAAAAGAGAGTGCTTGATTACGATAAACCCAGTCATCTACATCGAATAAGAAAGGCCCAAGAGACTTGCCATGGACCTTTGAGAAGTTACGTAATACATTTACTTCAGCCGTTACTGAGTTGTTGTCAAAGCTTAACTTTAGCGCTGCAGTTTCTCCATTTGGTGATTGAACCAAATACACAACTCCAGTTGCACCTGTGCCTAGTTGTTTCATAATGGTGTACTGATTATGATGCCACTTCCCTGTTAATGTTGTACCGGCTGATAAATTACATACCAGATTCTTCATTGTAGTGTTCATCACTTCTTAACATCCCCCTTAAGGAACGTTTCTTCTGAACAAAGTGGTTTGTTGCCGCTTTAATTGCTGGACCAGTAGGTGTAATACCACCAGCTGTTAACTTCGGAAATATAGTAGATAACGATTCTAGCTTTGGATTCCAGTCCATAAGCTTTTCAACATCTTTCTTTTTCCCTGGAAATAAAAATACTGAAAATTGGTTGTACCCAATTCTAGCGTTGAGGCTGAGGGATAAATCTAATAATGCTTCCTTAACAGTTGGAAGCTTCGACTTCATGCTTCCACTCATATCAACTAAAATGAGAATCTCTAAATCAACTGTTTCACCTAACTCGTCAACAACTTCCATAATTTCTCCACGTTTTCCCGGAGGTAAATCTTCCATTTTTGAAGCTGATGCACCCAATATTTGTTGAAGTTCTTTATTTACTACGCCTTGTAACGTTTGAGTCATCGCTTGTCTTGTAACCATTTGAACGGTTTGAGAAAGTTGCTTTACATAAACGATTTGGCTAACTCCTCCACCAGACATAGCAATACCTTCAATTTCGTTTTGACTTTGTTCATCAATCACGTCTTCTTCCATAACTCCTATAACATTCACACTGATGCCTTGTTCCTTTGCTAGTGCTGCCATTGCAATTGGATCTTCTCCTGTATTAGAACCTCCATCTGTAATGACTAACATTTGCTTTAACGTTCCTTTTTTCATAAATAAAATCCCCTCCTCATTATCAGTATTAACATGATAGACGAGGAAGGGATAATTTATACTCTATAATCTACTGTGCTTTTTTACGATACGCATATGTTGGAATGGAAGACCATTTTGGCGTATTATGCTTCAGTTTAGCAACCACCACGGTCATATCATCTTCAATTAAACCGGACCTTGTTCGAATGACTTCTTCCATAATTAAATCTGCAATTTCTTGTGGATCATCGGTTTGTAGCTCTCCAATTTTACGCTTCATCCACATCTCGTAATTCTCAACATGTCTTGGGCCTTCAAACACCCCATCACTCATCATAATGAGCAAGTCCTGTGCTTTCATTTGTTCACTCACAACGTCTACTTCAAACTCTTCAATAATCCCCATTGGTAAATTACTTGCTTGTACCTTGATTACTTTATCACCACGCTTAATAAAGCTGGGTGTCGAGCCAATTTTCAAGAAGTTTACGTTTGCATCTTGTAAATCAATCATTGCCAAGTCAAGCGTCGAAAAGATTTCATCACTCGTTCGCAACGACAGAATAGAATTAATAGATTTTATTGCAATTGTCTCTTCAATCCCGGTTTGTAGGATTTGTTTCAGTAATTGTAGTGTTTCACTACTCTCATAGTGAGCTCTTTCACCGTTCCCCATACCATCACTGATCGCTAATGCATATTTGCCAGCATTTAATTCAATCATTGAATAGCTATCCCCTGACACAAATCCTCCTCCTTTTGCAGCGTGAGCAACCCCTGTATCTACTACATACGCTTTGGTGGAACCAAAGGAAACGTGACAATAACCTTGTGGATATTTTGCACACTCTTCATTTTTTACCACGATACTTTCACCAAGTATATCCGTAAGCATTGGGGCAATAATTTTTTCACACTCACCTCTGCCGTGACAGTAAGGAACCCACATTTCTACATCTACATTACCAGGCTCTAAACTATAAATTTCAATTTGGTTAATTTCCATGCCAAAGCTTCTCAATGCTTCGACAATCTGTTCTTCTTGAACATTTAAGTTTTCTCTTTCTCTTTTTATTTCTTGAGCGAAATTATTCATGACTTGCGAAACTCCATGCAACTGCTCAGCTACAATCCGACGACTTTCATGAATCTGAGATTTCAACTGCTGATTGGCTTTAAAATACGTCAGCTCATGCTCAATAACATCGATTACTTTTTTGGACTTCACACAATGCTTGTCCATCTCTCTGACTAGCTTGGGATTTTGTTCTAATGAATTATTATCAATTTCTAGCATAATTTCTTTCAGATATTCATAGGTTGTATCAAACTGTTGAGCCCAACACTGCTCTTTCTTGAAACAGAATTGACACGTTCTCTCCGTTACGCTACTTAGAAAATAATCTATTTCTTTTTCTTCATTTCGCTTTTCTTCATAAAATCCATTTTGAGTAAAACTATCAGATAAGGCCTGAAATACGTTGGAGAATTGTTCTACTCGATTTGCCGTTACATCTCTTACTTTTCGAATATACTGCTGTTGCTCCATCATATTTTCAGATGTACCTGGAACGAGCTTACTTAAGTTTTTCAAAAGAAATGTTGGTGTTAATAGAAATAAAGCGACAGCGATAAGCGACTCATATAAATTGGTTGAAAGTGCCTGTTCAGCTTGTGAATAGAGCCCAATTAAAAGAGATCCCACAATCAACCCTAGAGATGCACCCATTTTTTTGCCGTCTTTTAGTAATCCTCCTAACAAACCTGAAAAAGCTAGTAAGCTCATTTCATATAAACTCGTTACGTTAGCAAAGCTTAAGATTAATCCCGTGACTACACCAACAGTAGCTCCAATTGTCGGACCTGATACAAAAGCAAAGATTAATACTAAATAACGTGATAGTACGTGTTCTGCCGATAAACCGTACATGACCCAACCAATGGTTCCTGTCATGACCGATGCTAAAAGAATAATAAGAGAAATAACTTCTTCTGTTTTAAGAGATTGCTTTCGCTTTCGATATGAAATAAGAGGTACACTCTGTAGAAAAATCATTGTTAGAATAAAGCTCAAGCCCGCTTCTACAGCTATAAATGCAAAGTCATACATTGTGACTCCTTGTGAAAACAAGTAGAAAATTCCTAATTTCGTTAGAAACATAGAAATAAACACAGTAAACGGTAACTTTTTAAGAGGATCTATGGTTATAAAACCACTAAAGCGATGAAGAAGTAAAAATACGAATAGGGAACAGAAGACAACCCCACCGTTTTGTAAGGATAGACTAAATGCTCCAGCCAAGATGGCCAGGCCTGCAAGAGCTGCCTTATCTTTCTTAATAGCAAGTACAGCCGCAAAAAATGGTAATGCAAACGGCATAATTTCCATTAAAATTAAAGCTCGTCCTAATAAAAATCCTACTGCTAATAAAATTAATCCCCATTGGAACAATACCTTTTCTGTTTTCAGACTCGTTTTCGTAAAAATGCGTGCCATTTCTAATCTAGTACGATTAAAAACAGCTTCAGTTGCTGGACCGGCAAAGTTCCGCTCAGTTTTTTGCATTTTTCCACCACCCGCTAATTATACTTATAAGCTATTATAGCGAGAAAGGGATTAATATTTTGTCAAATCGACTCTCTCTCGTACAAGAATCGTTCGACGACTTTCTAGTTAGAGACCGAAAACCATACAAAAATATGTATAATATTACATTGCAACTTAAAATATTTTAGAAGTTATGCTCTAAACTAGTATTTTCTTGCACTAATTTATTTAAATTTATGAAGTTTATTATTTATATTTTTTGGTTTGCCATTATTTTAAAAAATGTTATTGACAACCAATGAGGATTTTTATATTATTATACATGTCTTTTATAAAGAATTTATGGCGGTGTAGCTCAGCTGGCTAGAGCGTACGGTTCATACCCGTGAGGTCGGGGGTTCGATCCCCTCCGCCGCTACTTATTATAAAGGCCCGTTGGTCAAGTGGTTAAGACACCGCCCTTTCACGGCGGTAACACGGGTTCGAATCCCGTACGGGTCATCCAAAAACATGTACATCATTGTACATGTTTTTTTATATGCAAAAAAAGCACCTTCACTGAAGGTGCTTTTTAGAACTCGCTATCTATAACGTGATAAGCAGCAAGTTAGCCGCGTTTCGCGCCGCGTCCGCCACGTTTTGATTCTGTATGGCGTTTTAGGGAAGATAAACGTTCTTCACTATCTTTTAAGAAACGATTCATTTTTTGCTCAAACGTTTCTTTTGAACGGAAGTCATTACCACCACCGCGATTATTACGCTGTGGGCGATGTGAGTCACGAGGTCTGTCAGAACGTGGTGCACGCGCTGGTCGCTCTGGACGTTCTGGGCGTTCTGCACGCTCTACAGCTTTCTTAATTGAAAGACCAATCTTGCCATCTTTCTCTACGTTAATAACTTTTACTTCAACTTCATCGCCGACTTTTAAATGGTCGTTAATGTCTTTTACATAGTTATCAGCCACTTCACTAATATGAACTAAGCCTGTTGTTCCCCCTGGAAGCTCCACAAAAGCTCCAAAGTTTGTAATACCTGTTACCTTTCCCTGTAACTTGCTGCCTACTTCAATTGACATAAAAAAAATGCTCCTCCTTAAAATGATAAAAGAAATCAATTTACTCTATTATACAAAAAGCGAAAATATGCTGTCAACGCACCGTGGATTTAGTCTTTTTTGATGTTAAAGATAATCTCACCGTCTTCTGATAAGAAGTAATCTCTTCTCGCAATTTTTTTAATATACTCATCATCATTTAATTTAACAATTTCAGATTCAAGTTGCTTTTCCTTGCTTTCAAGCTTTGTTAACTGTTGTTCTAACTTTTCTTTTTCAGCTTTTTTATTTTCGATAGCTGATGCTTGAGTAATCAACGTTGTAACAATACCTATACCAATAAGTAGAGCCAAAACACCAAAGAAAGTTAGACGTCTAATTAAGCCAATGCGCTTTCGATCTGTTTGTTTTTTAAGATTTTGTTGCTGTTGACTATATTCTGTATTTAACTTTGTTACATTTTTCTTGCGTTCAGCACTCATTAACCTAGTCGTCCTCCTTATTTTTAAAAGTGTTTAACCATGATACAGCTCTCATTATGGTATTCTTTACACGTTGAAAAATTCCTTCTAAATACGTAAAACACCTCTGTAGAAATCGTCTTACAGATTTAGGCATGATTCTCCAAGAAATTAAGAATACCCATCTTATTGGTACAAAAATTACCTTTAGTATAAATGAAACAAGGCCGTATCCAAAGCGATAACATAATAAGCCCAAGGCATTTATACACCTTAACAGCATTCGAGCAGGCTTGACCAATATAATAGTAAGAATCGTTAGTAAAGCTCGATAAACGGCTAACACACTTGAAACAATAAATTTTAAAACTTTTAAATAAATGGATTGAATTAAGCTCTGATAAGCTGCGAATCCGCATAATAAAGCAAGAAATGCATAAAATCTTAGCTCACCTTCATTAACTAAAAACAACACATAAAAGATGAGTAGTGCTTGAACTACCCAAAACAGTAAGTCGCTAATAAAGACGAACCACCTTACTGTTTGAGCCCGATTTACAAAGTAGCGATATGTATCCAATGATGCTCCAACACATCCACCCATCGAAATCATCGCAAGCATAGTATAGAATTGTATATTAAGGCTCATCGAAACAACTTACTAAAGAATCCTTTAGCTTTCTCCGACTGGTTCTCATCTAAGTAAACTATATCAAAGATTTTTCCTTTTATCGATACAATTCCTTTTTCAACATCTAAATTTTTCATTTGAAGGTTTTGACCACGTACAGATAAAAACCCCATCACAGTTTCAAGCAAAAATTCCTCATTGTCAAAACTCTCTACTTGCTTGACTCCGGTAATATCTAAGAGGCGTCTCCCCTTCATTACTAAATCATGATTTGGAGTTTGATCTTTATTTGCACTGCCCATTTCGTAAAATTGACTCATCTTCATCCCCACCTCATTATTAAGCTCTTCATTACGTTTGGTTTAAACATATGAAGTGAGAATGAAGTTTAGAACAAGCTCACAGATGTCCTAACTGTTTTATGAGTTTGATACTTTTTCTTCTCTTACTAAAGAGTATAAGTTAGCAGCTTCTTCTTTCTTAGCGTTTTCTTGAAGGGCTTCTATCTTTACTGTCACAATCTTTGTCCCAAATTGAATAGCTAACTCATCACCTACTTTTACGTTTGAGCTTGCCTTTGCAACAATTCCATTAATGGAAATTCTTCCTTTGTCTGAAATCTCTTTTGCTAACGTACGACGTTTAATTAGACGAGATACCTTTAAAAACTTATCTAATCTCATAGTTCCCTCACCTTTCTTTATTACAAACCTATTTTTTTTGCTTCATTCCAAAATTGGTCTAGCTCTTCTAATGTAAAGTTTGCAAATGATTGACCAGATTTCTTTACCTGCTCTTCAATATAGCGAAAACGCGCACCAAATTTCTCATTCGTTTTAGCTAATGCGGTTTCCGGATCAATTTTGTAGTAGCGAGATACGTTTACTAACGCAAATAAAAGATCGCCAAACTCATTGCTCATCTCTTCCAGATTCTCCGCCTGCACTTCTTCTTCAAATTCCTGAAGCTCTTCTTTTACTTTATCCCACATCGGCTCAATCGTTTCCCAATCAAACCCGACTTTGGCAGCTGCCTTTTGATATTTATATGCTCTCATCAAGCTAGGCATGGTAGACGGTACATCATCTAATAATGAAGAAGGTTCTTCCCCTTTTTCTTGCTTTTTAATTTCATCCCAGTTTTGAAGAACCTCTTCCTCATTATCGGCTTTTACGTTGCTAAACACGTGTGGATGACGCCTAACCATTTTTTCTGCTACGGTAGAAATGACGTCCTCAATGGTAAACATTCCTTCATCTTCACCAATTTGAGCATGTAGCATTACTTGTAGCAGAACATCTCCTAGCTCTTCAACAATATGGTCGTCATCTTGTTGATCGATAGCATCTAGTAGCTCATAAGCTTCTTCAATTAAATAACGCTTTAACGATTCATGCGTTTGCTTTTTATCCCATGGGCACCCATTTGGCCCTCTCAGTATCGCAATAATACGGCGAAATTCTTCAAATTGGTGATATAACAATGCAGAGTCTTTTACAGGTGGAACATAAACTGTTGTTAGATTATTGAGCTCCATTCCATGATCAAGCTCATACAGTTTGACTTTTTTAATATGCTCATCTGAGCTACCTGCCGCTGTTACAATGTATACTTCATATTCATCTGGCAGCTGCTCCATTAGTGTAAGCTTTACATCAGAAGCTACAAACTGGTCATACACCTGCCCTATTAAAATATGCTGTTGCAACCTTAGTTCATCACGATGTAGTGCAGTGCCATCTAAAAGCTGAAAGCCTTCAATTGGGTCAATTTTCAATGACGTAAAAATAGGATCTAGAAAACTTTGTCCACCTTTCACATCAATTTCAATACCTTCTTCGTTTTGCAGTAACAGCTGAACTGTTCTTTCAGCAACTAGAGGATGACCTGGAACAGCGTAAAGAACATTGCCATTCTTAGCTTGTTCTAACAGTTGCTTTGTAATACTTTCGTATACATCATCGAATGAATCAAATGATTCATAGACACCATCAAAAGATTGATAAGAAAAACCTTCTTCTTCTAATGCTCTCACAGCTGGGTGCTCTTTCGTTCTTAAAAACACGCTCTGATTTTGTTTTAATAAACGATAAATTCCTACTGGAAGCTGGTCAAGATCTCCTGCACCTAAACCAACAATGGTTATTTTATTAGTCATGGAATCCTCCTTCATGTTCTAGTTAAACTATAAGATGTATTTTATGAGCCACTTTCCTAGGGGAACGTCTCTTAATTCGTTTTTGGTAAAAATGCTGCTTTTGATAATTAAAGCTAAATAAAAAAGGCCACCAAACATAACACCTGATAGTGCAATACCCACATTTAATCCTCTACTGACTGAATGTGCATCTAGTATACCATTCATTGTCCACAAATACCCTCTTAATACCATTACCATTAAGAGACCGACTGCTATAATTTTTACCGCATGACGAATGAGCTTGTTTTTTGGGCCAAGTACTTTATACAAAAATATGCTGTTCATAACAGTAATAACTAAGAAGCTAATAGCAGACGAAATCGCGGCCCCTTCTGTGTACATAATAGGAACAAGCCACAAATTAAGCAGGATTTTGATAACCACACCGATACAAATGGCGTATGCAGGTGCTTTCATTCGACCAATCCCTTGCAGTACAGCGGCTATAGTAGCAGATATCGTTGTAAAAATAACGAGCATACTTAACATTTTAAGCACTTGCGAACCTTCAATGTTCCCGTATAACATGTGGTTAATTGGTTCCATTAAGCCCGCTAGTCCACAAGATGCACCGACACCAACAACCAACGAAAGCTTGATTGAAACGTTAACCTTACTTTTTACAAATGCCCAATCATTTTGAGCGATAGCTGAAGATATAACCGGAACAAGTGAAAGTGAGAATGCTGTTCCAACAACCGTTCCAAGCTGAATTAAAGGCACGCCTCGGTCATAAATACCTTTCATTCCCTTAGCTTTTTCAGCGTCAATTCCGCTTGTCAGAAGAGAAGGATATAAGGTAAAGGAATCAATCAGTTGAATTAATAGCAACCCCATCCCACTAATACAGATGATTATGCCTTGAATGGCTACCTTTTTTAAAATAGGAACTGCCCCTGTAAACGTTTGTTTCGAGAAACTCCATGTAGTAACTACACGACTTCGAAATAAAAAGAAAATGAGTACCATTAATGAAAAAGTAATACCTACAACTGAACCAAATATTGCGCCTGCGCCTACTATATAAGGACTGTAGTTATTTTTAACGAGCAGAAAAGATAACAGTAAAATTGTTGCTACGCGAAGCGTTTGTTCTGATACTTGAGACACAGCTGTTGGGAGCATTTCATTTAACCCCTGATAGTATCCTCGAATGCTTGCGACAAATGGAACAAATAAAAATGAAAATGAAATAATTTGAATTAATAGCGTTAACTCTTTATCTCCCATTAAGGTCGCAATATTCTCTGCAAACCCATACTGAATACCGAACAGCATGAGGCTTAACATGCTCAAAAACACAAAACTGACTTGAATAACCTGGATAGCTTGTTTTTTTTCATTATTCGCCACATGTTCTGAGACCAGTTTTGAAATAATGACGGGAAATCCATACGTGCTAATTTGTAAGATAATCCCGTATAAAGGATATACTTGTTGATAAATATAAAACCCAACATCACCTGCAATATGATGATATGGAATTCGGTAACTAGCGCTTAATATCTTTGTAAAAAGACCAGCTAAGGTTAAGATAACAGCGCCATTTAGTAACATTAAAACATTTGATTTCTTCTGCATTATGACACCTTTCGTATTATACCAATTCTTTATGATGACCTTGCAATATCAACCTCTAAAGGCATATGCAGTTAACCTGGTATTGTAAGACTTTTATATTATAGCACGTTCTCATTGCGTGCTCTTTATGTGTTTTACAGAAAAAACCACATAGAAAAAAGACAGCAGTTCTGCTGTCTTTTCATAGATAAATTAAAATAACATTGATTAGATCTGTCGCTTATTGCTCCATTTGACGAGATAAGAAACCTGCAGCAGTTTCAGCCGCTTTATGCTCTACTTCACCAAGGGATTTCTCTTTTGAGAAGAGAATTACCGCTCCAATCGGGTCTCCATTCGCAATAATTGGACCAATTGTATAAGATGAAATTTCTTCTTCATGCCCATCAACAAACTCTAAGCTTTTGCCTTCTTTCACTAAAGTTGAGCTTCTACTTTCCATTGTAGATTCAACTAGAGAACTAATGTTTTTATTTAAATACTCTTTTTTTGAAATACCTGCAATAGCAATAAATGTATCGCGATCACAAATTAATACAGGATGACCTAGGCTATCGTAAAGAGCCTCACCATATTCTTTAGCAAAATCACTTAACTCGCTGATTGGTGAATACTTTTTCAAAATGACTTCTCCATCACGATCAACAAAAATCTCTAATGGATCGCCTTCACGAATACGGAGCGTTCTTCGAATTTCTTTTGGAATTACGACACGCCCTAAATCATCAATACGACGAACAATACCTGTTGCTTTCATTGATTAAAGCCTCTCTTTCATCTGATGATTAAAAATAGTAGGTGAATGAGTGAAATAATTCATTAATCATTCACCGGTGTTGAGGTTAGTATTCGTTACTATGCAACTTCTATTCACCAACCATCTCTTTTTTGTTAAAAAGTTCCCTTTTTCTCAAAAAACAAAACCATTTGTCGCTGACAAATGGTTTTGTTTTTTAATTTGGAACTTGTTCCTTCTTAACTTTTGCTAAATCACGCGTTAAATGGTGAACAATTTTCAGCCATTCTTTTTGTGCAAGTTCTTTTGTATTAATAACAACCTTCACTTTTTTACCTTCCATACCTAGGCTGACCATTCTGCCAAACTCATTACCTAACATAAATAATTTTTGACCGTCTACAGTAGAGCTAGCTTCTTCAGATAATAAAATCGTAACGTCTTGCTTTGATTGAGTAATGGATTCCACTAGGTTCGTATTGGCATATACTTTTATTTCAGCTACCGTAAATAAATGCATCACTTCAACTGGATATTCACCAAAACGATCAATCATCTCATCTTGTAAGTCTTGAATATCATCAAATGTTTCAATAGCACGGAAACGCTTGTACATTTCAATTTTTAAACGCCCGTCTGTAATGTATTGATCCGGTATATATGCGTCTAGGTCTAGATTAATTTCAACCTGTATTTTCTTTTTCTGCTCATCTGTGCCGCGTCGTTCTTCAATGGCGTCTTTAAGCATTTGAGAATATAAATCAAAACCAACTGAGTCAATAAATCCATGTTGTTGTGCACCTAGAAGGTTTCCAGCCCCACGAATAGATAAGTCGCGCATCGCAATCTTAAACCCTGAACCAAGCTCGGTAAACTCTTTAATTGCTTGTAGCCTTTTCTCAGCGACTTCTGTCAATACTTTATCTTTGTGGTATGTGAAATATGCATACGCAACGCGGTTAGAACGACCTACACGCCCTCTGAGCTGATACAGCTGCGATAATCCCATTTTATCTGCATAATTAACAATAAGCGTATTAACATTTGGAATGTCAACACCTGTTTCAATAATTGTCGTACTAACTAACACATCATATTCGCCTTCTAAGAAGCTTAAAATAACAGCTTCTAATTCCGTCTCATTCATCTTACCATGAGCATACGTTACGCGAGCATCGGGTACTAACATCGAAATCTCTTCAGCTTTCCTCTCAATATCTTCAACCCTATTATATAAAAAGTATACCTGGCCATCTCGCGCTAGTTCACGCTCAATTGCTTCACGTACTAATACAGGATTGTACTCTACTACATACGTTTGAACTGGAAAACGATTTTCAGGCGGCGTTTCGATGACTGATAAATCCCTTACACCTAGCATTGACATGTGCAGTGTACGTGGAATTGGCGTAGCAGTCAGCGTTAGCACGTCTACATTTGCTTTCATTTGCTTAATTTTCTCTTTATGAGTTACACCAAAACGTTGCTCTTCATCAATAATTAGTAGTCCTAAGTCTTTATATATCACATCTTTTGATAATAAACGATGGGTTCCAATTACGACGTCAACCGTACCGTCCTTTAAACCTTTAATTGTTTCTTGCTGTTGCTTTCGAGTTCTAAAGCGACTTAAGAGCCCAATATTAATCGGATAGTCTTGAAACCTTTCTCGAATCGTTTCAAAGTGCTGTTGAGCTAAAATCGTTGTTGGCACGAGTATTGCGACTTGCTTACCATCTGTGACCGCTTTAAAAGCAGAACGAATAGCGACTTCCGTCTTCCCATACCCAACGTCACCGCATAGTAAGCGATCCATTGGACGCTCTTTTTCCATATCCTTTTTGATTTCTTGGATAGAGCGCAGTTGATCTTCAGTTTCTTGGTACGGGAATGAAAGTTCAAATTCACGCTGTAGGTCTCCATCTGGAGAAAAAGCGTATCCTTTGCTGGCTTCACGCTCTGCATACAGTTTAATTAAATCGTCAGCAATATCTTGGACAGAAGATTCTACTTTACGCTTCACTTTCTTCCAATCATTACCGCCTAGTTTGTATACTTTTGGCTCTTTGCCTTCGGAGCCAACGTATTTTTGCACTTGGTCGATTTGTTCAACAGGAACATATAATTTATCAGAGCCTTCATATTTAATATGGATATAGTCTTTATGATTTCCATTTATCTCAAGAGTTTCCATACCTAAATAGCGACCAATTCCGTGATTCACGTGTACGACATAGTCGCCAACATTTAATTCAGAGTAACTCTTAATACGCTCTGCATTAGATAGTTTTTGGCGTCTCTTTGTCTTTTTTACACGCTTTTTAAATAGTTCCTCTTCTGTTAATACCGCTAGCTTTTGCATTGGAAGTTCAAACCCAGCCTGAAGATCCCCTTCAATGACTTGAACAATCCCTGGCATTAACTGGCCATCGCCGTCTAAAATAGCTGCTTCAATATCATAATCAGCTAATACACCCTCTAGTTTGGTAACTCTCTCACGATCTGCTCCAAGCATAACAATTGTGTAGTTTGCTTTTTTCCATCGTTCAATTTCGCCTTTTAATAAATTCATCTGCCCATAGAACTGCTGCATTTGCTTATATGAAATAGTCACGATATTTTGTGGATTTGTATATGAAACATGTTTTAGAAATAACGATGTGTAAATTAGCTGATGTGGCGTTGATTGAATTAATCCTGCAAGCGGATGCGAAAGCTGTACATCTCGTACAACCTGACCTTGTCCCAGCAGCTCCGTTACCCATTCGCCTTCTTCACTATCAAGTTGTTCAGACGTCTCTTGGATACGAGTGGTCTCATCAAAAAAAACAACTCCACCTTCTGGAAGATAATCTAGCAAACTAGCGGGCTGTTTATAGAACAGAGACAAATACTTAAACATATTGTCTAATGTTTGTCCTTGTTTTAGCTGTTCAATTTCCCCTTGAATGTTTTCAATCAGCTTTTCCTTTATTGCTTTATCTTTTACTTTGGCTAAACTATCACTTAAACGCTTTTCAAGTTCCACTGTTCCATCTTTTAACTCATCCTCTGAGAAAATAAACTCTGTAGCAGGTCCAATACTAATTTTATCTAACTGCTTTTGAGAACGTTGATCTTCAAGCGTAAAAGTACGAATAGAATCGATTTCCGTATCAAAAAGCTCAATTCGAACAGGAAGTTCCTCTGTCAGTGGGTAAACATCAATAATTCCCCCACGTACGCTAAAATCTCCTGGAGCCGAAACCATTGACACTCGTTCATATCCCAACTGAATTAACTTTTGCAAATAGTGGTCAACATCAATATCATGACCGTTTTGAAATATTAACTGAGTTTGTTCCCACCTAGCTTTAGGTGGAAGAATTTTTCTTACTCCTGATACAGTGGTTACAACAATACCAGATTGTTTATGGCTCCAATGGTTTAATGCTTCAATCCTTTGTGCTTTTAACTCTGGGCTAGCAATTCCTACTTCTGTTGCTACAAGATCATTAACTGGATAGAGAAACACATCTTTGTTCGGTAAAAGATGTACTAAATCTTCATACACCTTTTGAGCCTGAAATAAGTTATGAGTAACCACTAACAACGGATAACCTTCATTTTCATTCAGTAGCCCCATTAAAACTGAACGTGCTGAACCAGAAATTCCCGTTATTAATTGTTCTTTTAGACCTTCTTTTAAGCTATTAACAATTGTATTTATTTCACCATTTTCAACGAAACGTTGTATAATCCCTCTCAAGGAATTCCCTCCTCCCATGTTGCTATGTAAGTAAATAGAAAAACGCTTTGGTATATGGGACTGACCCC
>NZ_BCVD01000034.1 GCF_001591565.1 Priestia flexa NBRC 15715
TTCAACGTCGCTCGGAAGCGACCTTTTAATATTACCAAGTTACTACCGTGAAGTCAATAACTTTTTTAAAATAATTTTCCGCTTTTTTTCAGCGTGTCTGCTGTGTTATCTCAGCGACATTTAATAATATATCATTATTTTATTTATATAGCAACTGCTTTTTTGATATTTTTTTAAAAAATTAACTATAGTAAAAAAATCATTTTACTAGATGACTGACCTTTTATAGGAATAGAACTTTTCATTCTCACATATCTTCTAGTAATAACATTGAATAGATAGGAAGTTGATGTCATGAACCTATGGATTTCAATCGCTCTGTACGTATCCTTTATTATGTCCATCTTTTTAATTTCTCAAGCATATTTCGAATCTTTGCGCTTAATGAACTCTGAAGGAAAGGTAAAAGGAATTCCTTTCGTTTTTCTATCGTCCTTAAGTTTGTTTTTTACACTTTTAACTTCTTACTTTTATCAATTACTCTATTAACAAATTTCTCTATGCTTCGACAAATTCCCTCTGACAGGTTGTCGAAGTTTTTTTATGAAACATAAAGAGAGTGCTGGTACAATATTAAATGAAAGCGCAATCATTAAGTAGGGGGGAACTAAGATTGATGCTAAAGAATTTAACAATTGGCCAATTATTAAAAGAAACAAGCACTGCATTTAAAAATCACCCAGCCACTATTTACTCTCAAGAGAATATTCACTATACGTATAACGAATTGTATAACGAAACGGGAAAAGTTGCAAAAGCTCTACTAGGATTAGGAATTAAAAAAGGAGACCATATTGCAGTTTGGTCTACCAATCGCTTGGAATGGATTTTACTTCAACTCGCTTCTGCTCGAATTGGTGCCGTACTAGTTACAGTAAATACAAGTTATCAAGAAGCCGAAGTAGAATATCTTTTAAATCATTCAGATACAACCGCCCTTTTCTATATTGATTCCTTTAAAACGACTTCATATTCATCAATCATTGCATCTATTGTCCATAAACTTCCGAGACTACAACATCTAATTAGTATCGATAATAAAAACCAAAAAATGAATTGGAATCAATTTCTACTATATAGTATGAACATTTCAGATGAAGCACTAACTCTCGCTGAACAAAATGTATACCCTGAAGAAGTAATTAACATGCAATATACTTCTGGCACTACCGGGTTTCCCAAAGGCGTTATGCTTAGTCACAATAATATAGTAAATAACGCTCTTTTAGTAGCTAATGCAATGAAGCTATCTCACCAAGACAAACTTTGTATCCCTGTACCTTTCTTTCATTGTTTTGGTTGTGTTATGGGATTATTAGCATCCGTATGTGTTGGAGCGACCATGGTGCCCATCGTTGAATTCAATCCTACCGTTGTACTTGAAACTGTTGAAAAAGAAAAGTGCACTGCTTTACACGGCGTACCCACTATGTTTATTGCTGAACTAAATCTTCCAAATTTCCATGATTACGATTTATCAAGTTTACGAACGGGAATTATGGCTGGATCGAATTGTCCTACCGAAGTAATGAAACGCGTAATGAATGACATGGGAATTAACGAAATCACCATTGCCTATGGACAAACTGAAAGCTCACCTGTTATTACTCAAACAACAACTACCGACTCCCTAGAAAGAAGGGTAACAACCGTTGGAAAAGCTCATCCTCACGTACAGGTCAAAATCATCGATCCGATAAACGGACACGTATTACCAATAGGTGTTCAAGGAGAACTTTGCGCAAAAGGCTACTTAATCATGAAGGGATATTACAAAATGCCTGAAGAAACAGCCAGGGCCATTGACTCTGACGGGTGGCTTCATACTGGTGATTTAGCCGTCATTGATAATGAGGGATATATTAAAATTACCGGTCGCTTAAAAGATATGATTATTAGAGGCGGGGAAAATATCTATCCTCGCGAAATCGAAGAATTTTTATACCTTCATCCAAAAATTGAAGATATTCAAGTGATTGGTGTTCCCGATAAACATTACGGAGAAACAGTGGTGGCTTGCATTAAATTAAAGCCAGGTGTAGAAGCAACAGCATCTGAAATTAAAGAGTATTGCAAAAACAAACTTTCACACTTTAAAATACCTGAGTCTATCTATTTCGTAGAAGCATTTCCGATGACCGCATCTGGAAAAATCCAAAAATATAAATTACGAGAACAACTTCAAAATTTTTCATAAAAAATGATATTTTTCATCTCTAAACACTAAAAATGGTTTACTATACTAACTATACATATCTGTCCTGATTTTATCATACAGATATAAAACAACACAGTTTAGTGAAATAGGTGAATTAGATGGATCATCAAATGTTATTGAAACTTGGCATATCTGCTCTATTAGGACTTATTATCGGATTGGAGAGAGAATTAAAGCGTAAGCCTGTAGGCTTAAAGACGTCGCTTGTCATTTCAATTATTAGCTGCTTATTAACCATTGTCTCAATTGAGTCCTCTCACATTTTTAACGATGGTGATAACATTACTATGGATCCACTGCGTTTAGCAGCGCAAATTGTATCTGGTATTGGATTTCTTGGTGCGGGAGTTATTTTACGCAAAGAAAATGACAGTATCTCAGGGTTAACAACGGCTGCCATTATATGGGGAGCTGCTGGTATAGGTATCGCTGTAGGAGCTGGCTTTTATACGGAAGCATTTATAGGGGTTATTTTGCTCATTATTAGCGTCGAACTGCTTCCATTTTTAATTACGGTTTTCGGACCAAAACAGCTACGTGAAAAAGAGCTTATCCTTCAACTGAAACTTGCTAATAAACATAATATTGTTGAGACAACAGCTAGCATTAAAGAAAAAGATATTACAATAAAGAATATCCGTATTAAAGATTTAGATACGGGGCAACTATATATTCGAATGAAGGTGTCCGTTCACCAAAAACGCCCTACCACTGAAGTTTATTACGAAATACAGAAGATTTCAGGCATTCGAAGCATTGAAATTGAAAATGTCTAAAAGGCTATAATGCCTTTTAGACATTTTTTAATTTCTTTAAAAATTGTTCCTGGGATCTTTCTGATAATCGAAGCTCCTCCTCTGTCGCTTCTGTTAATAACTTATACTTTTCCACATGTGGTAGATTCATGCTGTGAATAATTTCTCTACACTGCTTTAAAAAAGACGTGTATTGTGTATAACTATCGTCAAACTGAACCTTTAACTCACTAATAAGCTTCTTTGTCAACAAAGGACTTGCACCATTTGTGGATACGGCAACTGATAGATCTCCTCTTGAAAAGCTCGCAGGTATATAGACATTTCCTTTTGTGTGAGCACTAGCCATATTAATAAGCTGGTGTTCACTCTTTTCTTTCTCTACTATATCTAAAGCGTCAAGTTGATTAGTAGCTACTACAACAAGAAATACGTGAGCTAAGTCTTTCTTTTCTAAGCAGCGCTTTTTCACCTTTATTTTCCCTTGCTTGTCCCATTCATGAATTTCATCATCCACATGTGGAGAAACAACTATGATCTCTGCTTTATGTTCCAACAGCTTGCGTATACGCCTAACCGCTACTTTTCCTCCGCCAACAATTAAAATGGTTTTACCTTCTAAATTAAGAGTAACGGTAAACATCATATTCATTGCCTTGACTGTTTAATAATTTGTTCACTTGATTTTGTAAGATATTACTTAACCTATCATGGTAGCCTAAATAATTTGCTAAGATAAACTCTTGTTCAGCTTTATTCCATTTTTTTAACTCTGTTCGAATTTCGTTCATCAAAATCCCTGTAAATAAGAGATATGGCAACACAAACACTTGTGAATAGTTTGATTCACTTGCCTGTTTTAAGCCCTCTAAAAGCTTTGGTGTTGTGGCAGCCAAATAACAAGTATCTACATGCTGAAACCCACCTTTATGTGCCAAGCGTTGAGCAATTTCATGAAAATCCTTTTTGACTTCAGGATCACTACTTCCACGACCTACTAATAGTACCATTGCGTCTTTTTTAATGGTAACTTCAGTCTCCTTAATTCTCTCTATCAAGATATCCACAATTTGATTGTCAACACCAAACGGGGTACCATAAACAACTTTGATATGTGGATAGTGTTGATAAACTTTGTGTATTTCTTCCGGAATATCTACTTTAGCATGACCAGCTGTTAACAATAAGATAGGGACAATTGCGATTCTAGTAGCTCCTTGCTCCACACACCTCTTAAAACCTTGTTCAATTGTAGGTTCTGCTAATTCGAGAAAACATACTTCTTGAATGGGAACATCAATCTTCGATTTGCTTCTTTCAATAAATTCAATGGCTTGATCACAGCCCTTTTTTACTCGGCTACCGTGACAAATATACAATACTGCATCCATACCATTCACCTCTTTACTAAGCCTCTTCAACACAAGCATATTGTGTAAAAGCTAATTTTTCAAACCAATTTAGCTTTTCATGAAAGCGAACAACCTCGCCTACAATAATTATACTCGGATTTCCTACCTTCTCTTTGTTTACGATATTAACAATTGTATCTAGCGTACCGCTAACCGTGCGCTGCTGTTCAGCATACGTTCCCCAATTAACGAGTGCAATAGGCGTATCTTTTGATTTTCCGTGCTCCATAAGCGATTCACAAATATAAGGTAGGTTTTTAACACCCATGTAAATCACCAATGTATCAACAGCTGTTGTTAACTGCTCCCACTTAATGGCTTTACGAGGCTCGTCTTGACGATGCCCTGTTATAAAAGCTACACTTGCACTATAGTCACGATGTGTAACAGGTATTCCCGCATATGAAGCTGCAGCAATTCCCGATGTAACCCCAGGAATAATCTCAAAGTCAATATTATTCTCTACAAGAGCTTCTGCCTCTTCCCCTCCTCGTCCAAATACAAAAGGGTCTCCCCCTTTTAAGCGCACGACAACTTTACCTTTTTTAGCAAACTTCACTAGAAAGCTATTAATTGTTTCTTGTTTCAACGTGTGATAATTAGGCAACTTACCACAGTAAATGATATTCACTTCTGCTTTAGCATACTCTAATAACTCTTTATTCACCAAGCGATCATATAAAATTACATCTGCTTTTTGAATAGCTTTTATTGCTTTAACCGTAACTAACTCTGGATCTCCTGGACCTGCCCCAACCAAATACACCTTCCCCATTTTTCTATTTCACCCTCTCAATATTATTAATCTACTCTTATTGATGAATAAAGCAAAGGCCCTCACGATGCAAAGCACAGCTTTGCTCTTGCGATGTGAGGGCCTTTATTTATATCTTTTAAATAAATTTTTTATTTGTTAAGTATGCTAAAACTGTTTCAACACACTCTTCAACAGTTTGATTAAATGTATTTACGACCAGTTCAGCATTTTCTGGAGCTTCATAAGGTGAATCGATACCTGTAAAGTCACGAATTTCACCACTTCTCGCTTTCTTGTAAAGCCCTTTTGGATCTCGTTTTTCACACTCTTCAAGCGGGCACTCTACGTAAACTTCTACAAATTCATCCGCTTCTAATAGCTCTCTTACCTGCGTACGATCTTCTTTAAATGGTGAAATAAAGGCTGTTAAGACAACTTGCCCACTGTCAACAAACAGCTTCGAAACTTCTCCGATACGACGAATGTTCTCAGTACGATCTTCAGCAGAAAAGCCTAAATTTTTATTTAAACCAAAGCGAATATTATCCCCATCTAATACATAGTTGCGAATGTTTTTTTCAAACAATGCTTGTGCTACTGCGTTTGCAACGGTTGACTTGCCTGAACCCGATAAACCAGTAAACCATAATACAAAGCTATAATGTCCGTTTTGTTGTCTTCTTGCTTCTTTATTAATGCCTGATTCGTGCCATGTAATATTTGTTGATTTACTCAATTCAACCGCCCCTTAATTTGAAGTTACTGTTTGCTGTAATCCTTTTATTAACACTTCAATTACTTCTTTTCGGCTAAACGTACTTGGTGGAACTTCACCATTTCGAAGCATTTCACGTACTTTTGTTCCTGATAAAATGACATGGTCTTCTTTTTCATGTGGACATGTTTTAGTTGAAGCCATTCCTTCACACTTCTTGCAGTAGAAGCTGTGTTCAAAGAATAATGGCGTAATACCAAGTTCATCTTCTGTAAAGTTATTAAAGATTAGCTGCGCATCGTATGTGCCATAGTAGTCACCTACACCAGCATGATCGCGACCTACAATAAAATGCGTGCATCCAAAGTTTTTACGTACTAATGCATGGAAGATAGCTTCTCGAGGACCAGCATATCTCATTGCTGCTGGGAAAACAGCTAAGAATACGCGATTTTTTGGATAATAGTTTTTCAACAATACCTCATAGCTTTCCATACGAATATCCGCTGGAATATCATCAGATTTTGTTTCTCCTACAAGTGGATTTAGAAACAATCCATCAACAATTTCTAAAGCTGATTTTTGAATGTATTCATGAGCACGATGAACAGGATTACGAGTTTGAAAACCTACAACTTTCTTCCAGTTACGTTCTTTAAAAACCTCTCTTGTTTGTGCTGGATCTAAATAATATGTTTCAAATTTATCTTTTTGCGTACGATTTACAAGTACAATTGAACCTGCCACATATACATTTGGACGTTCAAATAATTTACGCACTCCCGGATGAGCTAGCTCTGCCGTACGGTAAACATACTCTGCTTCTTTTTCCTTATTAGGCTTATACGTCTCAGATACTGTTAAAACACCGTAAACCACACCATCTTGAACAAGCTTAACTTGATCTCCTACTTGTAGCTCATGTGCTTTTTCTTCTGTAACAGGAAGAGTAATTGGAATACTCCATACTGTCCCGTCAGCTAACCTCATTCCTTCCACAACAGCTTCATAATCACGCTGTCCTAAGAAGCCTGTAATAGGGCTGTATCCACCAATTCCAATTAACTCTAAATCACTTAATGCAATATTATCTAATTCAATCTCTTTCGTAACACCTGTATAATCATAATCAGGTTGATATAAATTAACTAACTCTCCACCATGTGCTTGAATCGAACTCATTCTAAACTCCTCCTCAATGAATAACTAATATTTATCTTTAAGCAGTCATCTTTTGATTTTCTTGTTTTTGTTTTGTTGTTTTAATTAAACTAAGAATGCCATAAGTTGCAATACAACCGCTTATCAATACCACAAACGCATAAAAATCTGTTTCAACCACTAATTTCACTAAACCGTAAGAGATAACGAGAGAAAAAACCGGCGATACAACCCATACCTTTAACATCTGAACAATGACCTGTCTTTGATCAGATGTAAAACCAGATTTAGCTGCCCCTATTCCAATGATAGAAGATGTTGTAACCTGCGTTAAAGGGACAGGGAGTCCAAATACGGAAGCTGCGGTAACAAGCGACGCACCTGTTCCAGAAATAATACACCCTTCACCCACCGTGAAATCCGTGATTTTCTTCCCATTTGTCTCAATTACTCGATCTCCTAAAAGTAATGCACCAACCGCAACGGCTAACCCACCTGCTATAACGCCAGTTGATGTACTGATCATACCAGCTCCAACAAGCGGGCCTACGGCGTTTGCTACGTTGTTCATACCGGCTGAAAAAGCTTCAAAAAAACCGGTAGCTATTACTAAAACTGCAAGTGGCTTTTTCCACTTTTGCTGAGTAGGCGTTTTTTTCTTTTTTAATAACCACCCACATACAAAGGCAATTACAAACGAAATAATCGGTACAATAACCCAAAAGCTCATAACAATTAATAGCTTTTGTATATAAACAGATTGATAGGCAATCCCAACACCTACAACTGATCCTACTGTCACTTCACTAGTTGATAGTGGTATTCCAATTAAATTAGCAAAGAATAATGATAGAGTGGCAGAAGCTAAAATAATAATAACTAGCTCCACCGTTAGAATACTTTCTGGGATAATACCAGAACCAATGGTTTTAACAACTTCTCCTCCACCGATAACAGCACCTAGTAAAATACCTAGTGCACATATAGCTAATGCCACTTTGCGATGCTTAATGGCACCTGAACCGTAAGAGACTCCCATAGCAGCAGCTGCACCACTTGCGCCAATATTCATCGCAAAAAAGAGGGCGATTGCAAAAGCAATGTAAACAAGCATAAATTTTCAGCTCTTTCATTTAAGATTCATGTAAGCCACATTCCACTTTCTTGGTACCTGCCCATCTTCCAGATCGTAAATCTTCCATGTTATAGGCAGGTAGCGTACAGGGCTCACATCCAATGCTTGGATACCCTTGATCGTGAAGTTTGTTATACGGCAAGTTATGCTTATATACATATCGCCAAATTTCTTTCCAAGACCAATGAATTAATGGGCAAACTTTAATCTTTTTGAATTTCTCGTCCTTATTAAAAAACTCTGTTTTACTTCTTGATTCAGATTGTTCTCTTCTTAACCCTGAAATCCAAGCATCATACGGAGCAAGTGATTCTTTTAAAGGAATAATCTTGCGAATTTGACAGCATAGGTTAGGCTCAGTTTTCCAAAGTTCATCTCCATGCTTTTCAGCTTGCTCTTTTAGCGATAGGTTAGGCTTTTTCATTTGGATACGTAAATCTGGAAACCTCTCTTTAATTGCTTCAATGACTTCGTACGTCTCTTTAAAATGAACACCTGTGTCTAAAAAAACAATGTGAGCATCTTTTTTCACTTTTGAAATTAAATCAATTAATACAATTCCTTCAATTCCAAAGCTAGATGCGTAAATAAGAGAATCACCATAATGGTTATATGCCCACTCTAATGCCTTTAAAGCTCCCTTTGTTTCATCTTGCTCATCAAAAGTCGGAAATTGATTTGGCCAATTTTCATACGTATATACACTCATGATTTTCACTCCAATACTTTGTTATCCAATCAAAAAAGACGGTTTTACCCCCATAATGAAGGATAAAACCGCCTCTAGTTTGTCTAGTCAGCTATTTATTTAATTCTTACTTTTTCATTTTTCTCGAGTTGAACTACTTTCCCATCTTGAACCACAAGCGTGATTGAGCCAAACTTCATGTCGCTTAACATTTTTTCTACGCTTGCAAAAACAGAATTTAAGTCAGAGTTTTGTGCCATCACAGTCCCTCCTTATTTGTTAACAATATATTCAACAGGCTTCTGTTTTTTCATGAAAAATAAAAAGTCTTCCACATCTGAAAGACTGATTAGGCAACAAATTCACCTTATCTTTCAAAATGAAAATCATTTTGTTGGAGTTAGCACCTTGCACAACATGCAGGTTGCTGGGTTTCAAAGGGCCAGTTCCCTCCACCACTCTGGATAAGTATTTTTTAAAAATTTTAGCATATTTAGAATATTTGTCAACAGCAAAAATAATTTATCCGATAAGAAAACTATACTTTAAATTAACAGAAATATCTATTATTTTTTCATTATATGAGCAATTTTTTTGGGCGTCACTCTTAATTCACACCGTTATAGTATAGATTTATGTCTTTCGTACACATTAAAACATAATAATTATTTTAGATTGGAGCTATGTTCAATGATGGAAAGTCACTCTTTTCAATTAGATGATGTAATTAAACAAAGTTTACAAAATCATTTAAGTCAAATAGCAGCGGAAGCAACCAAAATTCAGCAACATCTAGAAAGCAGTGACCACTGTGTTTTATGTGATTTTGAAGACTTAAGAAAATTATTTCAAAGCGTACAGTCCACAGCTGCATCCTATTATTTAAGACATTACTTGTCTCCTTACACCCACGAATACGCAGCTCTTTCACTCGCGATACATAGTTTGTCTGAGAAACATCATGGAGCTTTAATGGTTATTGAGAGAAATGACTCAGTGGAGCACTTAATTCAAAAAGGAATTCCTATTCACGCTCCCGTTACGTCTACGCTCGTTGAAACAGTTTTTTATCCTGGAAATCCATTACATGATGGTGCCATTGTGATTAGAAACAATCAAATTATTTCGGCTGCTAATGTTTTACCACTGTCCACAAAAGTACTGCAAAAGAAGCTTGGAACACGCCACCGTGCAGCTCTTGGTATGTCTGAACAGTGCGACGCACTTATTTTAGTTGTATCAGAAGAAAGCGGTCGAATATCTTTTGCTTTAGAAGGTAGCTTATATCCAATCCATTCCAGCAAAAACATCCTGTAAGTGACTACACCTGCCTGACATCATACCTTATAGTTATAAAAAAAGAGATTACACGATAAAAAAAACTTATTACAGGTTGCCTTTTATACGTCTAACGCGCTATAATCACTAATGTCAGAAAACCTTACACATTTTAAAAAAGCATCATTAAAATGACTCTTTTTATGAACAGCTAAGGTTAATCATTATTAAGGGAGAGAACTTTTAGGATGGAAACCATATCGACTCTATTCAGCAGCTTTGTGGATGAAGCCAATAATTTTTTATGGACTTACATATTAATTGCGCTTCTTTTATTAGTTGGATTATATTTTACAATTCGTACAAAATTCGTTCAGTTTAGTCAGTTCAAAGAAATGGTTCGCTTGTTAGGTGAAGGCGCTAAAACAGACGGAAGCGATAAAAAAGGAATTACCTCCTTTCAAGCTTTTGCTATTAGTACAGCAGCTCGTGTAGGTACTGGGAACCTTGCTGGTGTTGCTTCTGCAATTGCTCTTGGGGGCCCTGGAGCAGTGTTTTGGATGTGGGTTGTTGCTTTAGTTGGATCAGCATCAGCTTTTATTGAAAGCACCCTTGCTCAAGTATATAAAGTAAAAGACAAAGACGGTTTTCGTGGTGGTCCTGCTTACTACATGGAAAAAGGTTTAAACAAACGCTGGATGGGTGTTTTATTTTCCATCTTAATTACAATCTCATTCGGATTAGTATTTAACTCTGTACAAGCTAATACTATTTCACTTGCTTTTGAAGAAGCTTTTGGCGTTAATCGCTTAATTGTTGGTGTTGTTGTTACAGCCATTGTAGGTGTTCTCATTTTTGGTGGTATTAAACGAGTAGCCAAAGCATCAGAGTTAATTGTAGTAGTAATGGCAGTTGTATATATTGGACTAGCATTAGTTGTTTTAGCTATTAATATTACAGAAATTCCACATATGATCGCATTAATTATAAAAAGCGCTTTTGGATTTGAAGAAGCATTTGCCGGTGCCATCGGTGCTGCCATCATGAATGGTATCAAACGCGGATTATTCTCCAACGAAGCTGGTATGGGTAGTGCACCTAACGCAGCCGCAGCGGCATCTGTCAGTCACCCAGCTAAGCAAGGTTTCATTCAAGCTCTGGCTGTCTTTAACGATACGCTAATCATCTGTAGTTGTACTGCATTTATCGTGTTATTATCTGGTGCGTATGCAACGCCTGGACTTGAAGGAATTCAATTGACTCAAGTTGCGTTAAGTACACATATCGGTGGATGGGCTGTTCAATTCATTGCTATCATTTTATTTATGTTTGCATTTAGCTCATTAGTAGCTAACTATTATTATGGAGAAACAAACATTGAATTTTTAACATCAAACAAAATCTGGTTAAACCTTTATCGATTCGGAGTTATCTTAATGGTATTGTTTGGTTCAGTTGCAAGCTTAGGCGTTGTTTGGGGACTTGCAGACTTATTTATGGCCCTAATGGCAATTACAAACCTAATTGCAATTGTTTTACTAGGAAAAGTTGCAATTGCAGTCTTAAACGATTACTTGTCTCAGCGTAAAGCAGGAAAAGATCCTGTTTTCTACAAAGATTCTGTTAAAGGCTTAGAGAATTTAGATTTCTGGGAACGCTCTCGAGAAATTGATAAATAATAAAGGAGCAGCTATTATGCTGCTTTTTTATTTGACTGTATTTGACCGAAAATTTAAACTATTATACAGAAACTAATTCAGAAAAGGTGATAATTATGGCAATTCTAGGATTTGGGCACGTAGGTATTCAGGTAAAAAATATTCAAGAGTCAATAACATTTTATACAGAAATTGTTGGGTTAGAATTACTAGAAACGTTTCCACATACAGATCCGTCCTTGAAGCTAGCTTTCTTAGGAATAGACAACAATATCATTGTTGAATTAATTGAAGGATACAACCCTTCACTACCTTCAGAAGGGAAAGTTCATCACTTTGCGCTTACAGTAGACAATATCGAAGAAGAACGTTCACGTTTAAAGAATCTCAACGTTTCTTTTGTAGACGAAGAAATCGTAACGTTGCCTAACGGAGCAAAATATTTATTCTTTTATGGCCCTGACGGTGAATGGATTGAATATATGGAAGTAAAAACGAGATAAGTTCTTATACCTCTTTCATAAGTTGGTCATACTAATAACTAGACCCTTATGCTAGGAGGTTTTTTTTATGGTCGATTGGCTTCTGTTTCGCTTTTTCCGACGCTCTGTCATAACGCGTTTACTATTTATTATTACGTTTTTAGTTATTTTATTTGGAACTATTATGCACATAGCTGAACCACAAACTTTTTTTACAATTTTTGATGGGATTTGGTGGGTAGTTATTACCATTTCAACAATTGGCTATGGAGATTTTGTGCCAGACACCGTTATAGGTAAGCTAATTGCTATGCTTTTAATTTTAATTGGCACAGGTTTTATTACTACCTACTTTGTTTCACTGGCTACAATTGCCGTGTCAAAAGAAAATGCCTATCTAGAAGGAAATTTAAAGTTTTTAGGCGAAGGTCACCTTATTATTATTGGTTGGAATGAAAGAGCTAGACTGGTTATTGAAGAATATAAAAAGGCTTTTCACGAAGAAGTTATTGTCTTAATTGACAGTAGCCTAAAGAAAAATCCAATGATTTGTGATCGATTACACTTCATTAAAGGCAGTGCTTCCGATTCTAATACGTTATCATTAGCGAACCTTTCAAAAGCGAAAAAGGTATTAATAACTGCTGATCAACATACAACAGAAGAACAAGCTGATATGCAAACAATTGTGACACTGGTAGCGATTAGAGGCGCCAATCCTTCTGCCTATCTCATTGCTGAGCTTTTAACTGAAAAGCATATCCGAAATGCAGAAACAATTGGAATTAATGAAATCATTAAAACGAATGAACTGATTAGCCAATTAATGCATGAAAATATTTTTGTTACAAAGCTAAAAGAGTAACAATCCCTCTACCTTCTTTTAGCTTTGTAACGCTTCTTCTGCTTCTTTTACCAATTCTTTTCCTAACGAAAGGTATTCTTCAGGAAATTGTGCATCAGGATCTTGAGGCTCTGCAAATTGATTAAACGATGCATTAACATTACCTACATGAACATTATCATCTAGCCCAATTTGATATTTGTGTGAAAGCAAATAGGGCTTTCCAATTTGAACTGTTGTTCCTTGTGAATCCAGCTGACCATCCATAGCCTGAAAAGGAATTCGTAAAAACTGGTATCCAACTTCATCATTTATCTTATAATCAAAAAAACCGTGGTCGTAATCCCAGTTCCCTCCTATAACGTATCCCAGTGGCTTTAATGTCTGCTCTAATACATATAGCTTAAATAGTTCACCTTCTAATTTTGAAGCTAATTCAATCATTACCTCGCCTCCTCTTTTGTTAATATCTCCTTTTCACTATAAATTATCCATAAAAAAAGTGCGGAAACAAATTCCGCACTTCTACTTGATATCTTATTTTAAACGTTTTTCTAATTCTGCTTTTTTCTCTTCAAACCCTGGTTTACCAAGAAGCGCAAACATATTCACCTTATATGCTTCTACACCAGGCTGATCAAATGGGTTAACACCTAATAGGTAACCACTCATCGCACAAGCTTTCTCGAAGAAGTATACTAAATAACCAAAGGTATACTCATCTAAAGCTGGAATGCTTACAACTAAGTTTGGCACACCACCATCAGTATGAGCAAGCATCGTGCCTTGGAATGCCTTTTTATTTACAAAATCAACTGTTTCACCAGCTAAATAGTTTAAGCCGTCTAAATCTGCTGCATCTGACTCAATTGTTAATTCATGGCGTGACTTTTCTACTTGCACAATTGTTTCAAATAAATCACGGCGACCTTCTTGTACATATTGACCTAATGAGTGAAGATCAGTAGAGAAGTTCGCTGAAGAAGGATAGATACCTTTTTGGTCTTTTCCTTCACTTTCACCAAACAGTTGTTTCCACCACTCTGCAAAGTATTGAAGAGCTGGCTCATAGTTAATTAGCATCTCAATTGTTTTACCTTTATTGTAAAGGACGTTTCGAGCAACTGCATATTGGTACGCAGGGTTTTGCTCAAGCTCAGAAGCTGCAAAATCATTTTGTGCTGCTGCTGCACCTTTCATCATGTCTTCAATTTTTAAACCAGCAGCTGCAATCGGTAAAAGCCCTACCGCTGTTAACACAGAATAACGGCCCCCAACATCATCAGGAATAACAAATGTTTCATAGCCTTCTTCATCTGCTAGCGTTTTTAATGCTCCACGCGCTTTATCTGTTGTAGCGTAAATACGACCACGCGCTTCTTCCTTACCATATTTCTCTTCTAACAATTTACGGAAAATACGGAAAGCGATAGCAGGCTCTGTAGTAGTACCTGATTTTGAAATAACATTAATAGAGAAATCTTTGTCTTGCAATACATCCATTAAGTCTTTCATGTATGTCGAGCTAATATTATTTCCAGCAAAGATTACTTGTGGCGTTTTACGCTGTTCTTTTGATAACGTGTTGTAGAATGAATGTTGTAACATTTCAATTGCAGCACGTGCTCCTAGATAAGAACCACCAATCCCAATTACAATTAAAACATCTGAATCACTTTTAATTTTTTCTGCACTTTTTTGAATACGAGCAAATTCTTCTTTGTCATAGTCAGTTGGTAGGTCTACCCATCCTAGAAAGTCGTTACCTGCCCCTGTTTTTTCATGAATTGAATGATGCGCTACTTTAACAGCATCGCGAAGGTATGTAAGTTCGTGCTCACCAAAGAAAGATAACGCATTTGAATAATCAAAACGAACATGTGTCATATTCTGTTCCTCCATTAAATTGTTCTTTTCTTTCACTTTATCGAAAGGATGCAATGAATTCAAGTAAAAGACATTAATACAAATGTTGTTATCCTAGTCTTTTTACAAATTCTTTTTCACTATACACTTTTTCTCTTTCATAAAACAACCTTCTAATAGGAGATTTTTGCTTTTCACAATATGATTTTTCATAACAATAAAAAACGGTTTAAAGAGCGCATTCTTAAAACCGTTTTCAATTCTTCGCTATTTAAGATTTATTCATTTTCTTCAAGAATGGATTTCCCTTCAGAAATGACATAATTGGTTGCGCCAATCTTTACATATTCTCTTGGCTTATAAGTCGGGAGTTCAACAGGCCTTTCAATAATGGCAGTGTCAGCAGATGTAGACATTTGTTCATATTGAATTGGAGACATGTTGAACTTTTGCTGTTCTTTAGCAGTTAAGTGACTATCCACCATATATCCTCCAGTAACTAGAACTCCAAATATTGATCCACTCGCTATAATTTGTCTGAGATACACATTTATCACCTCACTATTAGGGTGACAAAAATCGACGGTTTTTATTCAAAAAAAAAATTTTTTTTGAGGTTGTGTAGACGAGTTTCTATTTATTTAATAAGACAGGTGAAAAACGTTGATACTACTGAGTAGCAAGGATGCACGCACTGTTAAAGTATTATATAATCATTCATAGAAAATCTAATCTATTGGATGTCACAAGGAGGTTTGTGTTTTGTCTTGGTTACATCTGGTGATCATCTCACCATTCTTATTAGCATTTCTTATTCCACTTCTGTATAAATCATTTAAACAGATTCATACAGGGTGGTTTGTGTTGCCATTGCCGCTTGTGCTGTTCATTTACTTTACGAAGTATATAAGCGGAGTTGCGAACGGAAATTCGTATTTATATTCATTGAAATGGATACCTAGCTTAGGGATTAATTTTGATGCTTATATTGATGGACTGGGCTTATTATTTGCTTTGCTAATTACAGGAATTGGAACGCTAGTAATCCTGTATTCCATCTACTATCTATCAAAAACGAAAGAGTCACTTCATACTTTTTATGTGTATCTCTTAATGTTTATGGGAGCTATGCTTGGAGTAGTCTTGTCTGATAACCTAATTGTTCTTTATAGCTTTTGGGAGCTAACAAGTCTTTCGTCTTTCCTACTTATTGGCTATTGGTATCAACGAGAGAAGTCACGCTATGGAGCTCAAAAGTCGATGCTTATCACGGTTTTTGGTGGCTTGGCTTTATTAGCAGGAATCGTATTACTATCAATTCCAAGCGGTACATTTAGCATTAGAGAGATTGTCGCAAACTTAGATGTTGTCACATCAAGTTCACTCTTTATCCCCGCAATGATTCTTGTTTTGCTTGGTGCATTTACAAAATCTGCACAATTCCCATTCCACATCTGGCTACCAGATGCAATGGAAGCACCAACACCAGTTAGTGCTTATCTGCACTCTGCAACAATGGTTAAAGCTGGTATTTATCTAGTTGCACGCTTAAGTCCGGTTTTTTCAGACCACGCAGTGTGGTTTACGCTGGTCTCAACCATTGGGGTTATAACCCTTTTCTGGGGGTCTTTCTCAGCCGTGAAGCAGACAGACTTAAAGGGAATCTTAGCTTTCTCAACAATCAGTCAGCTTGGAATGATTATGTCTTTACTTGGTGTAGGAAGTGCAGCGTTACACTATGAATTTTTAGACGATAACATTTATGTTGTAGCAATTACGGCAGCTGTATTCCATCTTATTAACCATGCTACATTTAAAGGTAGTTTATTTATGGTTGTTGGTATTGTAGACCATGAAACGGGAACGCGTGATATTCGTAAACTAGGCGGGCTAATGACTCTTATGCCGGTAACATTCACAATTACAGTAATTGGTGGATTTGCAATGGCTGGTCTTCCACCTTTCAACGGATTCTTAAGTAAAGAAATGTTCTTTACGGGAATGGTCAACGTAACGAAGATGAATATCTATAACATGGAAACATGGGGAATGCTGTTCCCAGTTATTGCTTGGATTGCAAGTATATTCACGTTTGTTTATAGCATGATTTTGGTATTCAAAACATTTACTGGTAAGTATCAACCTGAGAAGCTAGAGAAAAAGCCACATGAAGCTCCGATAGGTATGCTAATTTCACCTGTTATTTTAGCTTCACTTGTTGTTATCTTTGGTTTATTCCCAAATATATTAGAATCTAGCATTATTGAACCAACCATGGCTTCAATTGCACCAAGTTTATTAGATGCCGGTGAGCAGTTCCATGTTCACATTACGTTTTGGCATGGCTTTACGCCCGAGCTATTTATGACAATTGGTGTCATCGCTATGGGTATCTTACTATTCTTAACATTAAATATGTGGACAAAAGTTTATCGCTTGTTCCCTGAGTCTATTACGCTAAATAACGCCTACAACAATGGAGTAGCGGGTATGGAAAAAGGTTCGAGTGTCATCATGAAATTTATGATGACAGGCTTTATTCGTGATTACCTCTTAATTATCTTTGCCTTTATCGGTACAGCTGTTTTAATTACCTTGTTTACACAAGGTGGATTTAAAGTAGATACCTCTAGCATGGCTAATATTGGAATCTACGAAGCACTTCTAGCTGTAGTTATGGTCCTTGGAGCCATTACTACTGTTTTTGCCAAGTCACGCTTAACAGCTATCATTTCGTTAGGCGTCGTGGGTTACACCCTAGCTCTGTTCTTTGTCTTATTTAGAGCACCTGATTTAGCCTTAACACAGTTAGTAATTGAAACCGTATCTGTTGCACTATTCTTACTGTGCTTCTATCACCTTCCAGAATTTAAAGCGAAAAAAGTACGAGTTAAATTTCACCTACCAAACTTTATTATCGCTTTACTTGTAGGAGTTACAGTAACACTTGTCGGTATTGCATCTAGCAGTACAAAACTATTTGATTCGATTTCACAATACTTTATTGAGAACAGTTATAAAGAAGCAGGTGGAGAAAACATGGTAAACGTTATTCTCGTTGACTTCCGTGGATTTGATACGCTGTTTGAAATAGCTGTGCTATGCATTGCTGCACTCGGAATTTACAGCATGATTCGATTAAGATTAGCAAAGGAGGAGAATAGATAATGAAAAAGAACGATTTAATTTTACAAACGACCACTAAAGTCGTAACGTTTATCATTATCATTTTTGCCATTCACCTTTTCTTTGCAGGTCATTACACACCAGGTGGAGGGTTTGTAGGCGGTCTTACCACCGCTTCCGCTCTTGTGTTATTGTTATTGGCTTTTGATATTAAAACCGTATCAAAAGTCATTCCTTTTGATCACAAAAAAGTAGCGGCCTCCGGATTATTATTAGCTTTATTAACGGGACTTGGAGCTTTTGTTTTTAAAGTTCCATTCCTCACACACACATTTGATTATTTTTACCTTCCTATACTAGGAAAAACTGCACTTGCAACTGTTGTGTTGTTTGACCTTGGTGTATATCTAGTAGTTGTTGGTGTTACGATGACCATTATTCAAACGATTGGAGAGAGTGAATAATGGAAATATTAATGTCAATTGTAGCCGGAATTTTGTTCACAGTAGCAGTTTATTTAATGTTATCTCGTAGTCTACTACGAATTATTATTGGAACAGGTATACTAAGTCACGGAGCACACTTATTAATACTCACAATGGGTGGATTAAAAGGTGGAACAGTACCTTTGTTAGGGGAAAATGCTCCCTCTTATACTGACCCCCTACCTCAAGCATTAATTTTAACTGCAATTGTTATTAGCTTTGGTGTTACTTCCTTTTTCCTTGTATTAGCTTACAGAGCTTATCAAGAACTCGGAACAGACGATATGGACAAGTTAAGGGGACATGAACATGATGAATAACTTTGTAATCATTCCGCTGCTTATCCCGTTTGTTGTAGGTGTTGTGCTTATATTTTTCAAAGATAATATTAAACTTCAACGAATAATCAGTACGATATCGTTAATTGCTACAACTGGATTTGCAGCTTATTTAGTACAACTTGTATATAAAGAGGGTATCCTAACTCATAAGCTTGGGAACTGGGACCCTCCGTTTGGAATTATTTTAGTAGCTGATATGCTTGCTGCTTTGCTTGTATTAACGGCAAGCATCGTTGCACTTTGCTGTATACTATTTGCTTTTCGCTCCATTGGAGAAAAACGAGAACGATTCTACTTCTATCCACTCGTTCATTTCTTAATGGTTGGAGTATTTGGCGCCTTTTTAACTGGAGATATTTTCAACTTATTCGTTTTCTTCGAAGTAATGTTAATGTCTTCATATGCTCTAATTGTTATTGGAGGCACCAGAGCGCAGCTACGAGAGTCACTTAAATATATACTAGTAAACGTGATTTCCTCCGCTCTTTTTGTTATAACTGTAGCTTACTTGTATTCGGTTACTGGTACTCTCAATATGGCGGACTTATCACAAAGGGTTGCTGAAGTAAATCAACCAGGGATTTTAACGACCATTGGGGTTTTATTTTTCATTGTATTCGGTCTAAAAGCCGCTCTTTTCCCAATGTACTTCTGGTTGCCAAGCGCCTATAATGCACCTCCTCCCGTTGTCACAGCTCTTTTTGGTGCATTACTAACGAAAGTTGGAATCTATTCTATCTTCCGTACGTTCACGCTGATTTTTTATCATCAGCCTGAGGTGACACATCAACTTATTGGCTATACGGCACTATTAACGATTGTCATCGGTACAGTTGGCGCTATTGCTTATAACGATATGAATAAGATTTTAATCTATAATATTGTCATTGCAGTTGGTGTTATCGTATACGGTATCACCTTAACAACACCGGCAGGAATTGAAGGTGCAATTTATTACTTAATTCACGATATGATTATTAAAGCCGCACTGTTCTTACTAGGCGGAGCTATCATTGCTATTACAGGGACGTCTAAGCTAAAAGAGATGGGCGGATTAATTCAGCGTCACCCTCAATTGGGCTGGATGTTTTTCGTCGCTGTTGTCTCGCTAGCTGGTATACCTCCGCTAAGTGGATTTGTTGGTAAATTTCTTCTTGTCCAAGGTGGATTAGAGTCACAGAGCTATACATTTGTTATTGTATTGCTTGTATCAAGCTTAATGGTGTTATATTCCGCGATGAAGATTTTTATGAACTGCTTCTGGCGCGCACCAAAATTAACCGAGGAGCAAGAGAAAGGGTCTACAAAAGGAATGCTGTATCCATCAGCTATTCTACTTGCGATTTCAATATTCTTAGGATTAGGTGCGGAGGTTGTATTCCCTTATATTTCAATGGCAGCTGAAACACTCATGGACCCTTCTATTTATATCGAATCGGTGTTAAAGGAGTAGATCTGCATGTCATTTCAACTATTATTAAACGTAGTAATTGCTGTTACATGGATGTTTTTAAGAGGTATTTGGACCGGACCCTCTTTTCTTATTGGTTTCTTTTGGGGAGCAGTTATGCTGTTTGTCTTTCGACGCTTCTTTCCTCAAAGATTTTATTTAGAAAAAGTATTTGCGGTCATTAAACTGCTTCTTATCTTTCTTGTTGAGCTGTTTAAAGCAAATATCGCGGTTATTCAAGATGTGTTGCGTCCAAAGTTAAATATAAAGCCTGCAATTTTTGCGATGCCAACGAAGCTTGAAAAAGATTGGGAGGTTACGACTCTTTCACTACTCATTACCTTAACACCTGGAACGGTGGTAATTGATGTGTCAGATGATAACTCCACTCTTTATATTCACGCCATGAACGTGGATGATATTGACGAGGTAATTAAGGATATTCAACATTCATTTGAAAAAGCCATTATGGAGGTGAGCCGCTAATATGCTAGACATGTTACTTAATCTATCGCTGCTGTTAATTTCAATTTCGACGATTGGATTTGTATATCGCATCATCAAAGGGCCTACCACGGGTGACCGCGCTATGGCTTTAGATGCGATTGGCATTAACATTATAGCTGTTACGGCCATCCTATCTATTATGCTACGCACAACATCATTTGTAGAAGTAATTCTTTTAATTGGAATTATCGCTTTTGTTGGTACTGTTGCGTTTGGTAAGTTTTTAGAAAAAGGAGCGATTATTGAATATGACCGCGATCAGTGATTTAATTATCGGTATTATTATTCTAATGGGCGCTCTGTTAACCGTTGTTACAATGATTGGCCTCATTAGGCTACCCGACACCTATACACGAAGCCATGCCGCTTCTAAAAGCGCCACGCTTGGTGTGCTACTTATCTTAGTAGGATGTTTACTGTTTTTCTGGATTAAAGATGGTTCCATTAACGGACAGTTGCTATTAGGCATTGTGTTTGTATTTATTACATCACCAGTTGCCGGACATCTATTAGGAAGAGCTGCTTATTACAGCGGATCTCCCCTTTGGAAAGGTACTGTTCGAGACGATCTAAAAGAAAAGCAAAAAAAACGAAGTATGTCTGAATAAAAAAATGCCCTGTGCTGGTTAACACAGGGCATTTTTTTTATTATAGAGAAGCGCGTAATATCGCCATTACATCATCGCGATTTAGCTTTTTAAAACGACCAAATTCGCCTTTAGCCATTGCACGATCAGCCATAAGGTCTAATTTGTCTTCACCGATTTCATAATCAGCTAAGCGCGTTGGAGCACCTAAGCTTGTCCAGAATTCACGAAGCTTTTCAACACCTTCTAGAGCGACTTCTTTATCTGTTTTACCTTCTGTCTTGACGTCGAATACGCGTACAGCCATTTGCTTGAAGCGTTCTACGTTTTCATCCATAACATGCTTCATCCAATTTGGGAATAAGATAGCCAAACCACCTGCATGAGGAATATCATAGACAGCTGATACTGCATGCTCGATGTTATGACTTGCCCAGTCACCTTGGTGACCCATTTGTAACATGCCGTTTAGAGCAATTGTACCGTTATATAGAATTGTTTCGCGAAGTTCATAATTTTCCAGATCATTTATTAATTTAGGACCTGTTTCAATAACAGTTCGTAAAACCCCTTCACACATGCGGTCTTGAAGCGGTGTATTTGTTGCATCATGAAAATACTGTTCAAACACATGGCTCATCATATCAACCATACCGTAAACAGTTTGATTTTGTGGTACTGTAAATGTGTTAACAGGATCTAAAATAGAAAACTGTGGGAATGTAGCAGGGCTTCCCCAACCGTATTTTTCATTTGTTTCCCAATTTGTAATAACAGAACCTGCATTCATTTCTGAACCTGTTGCTGCTAGAGTTAAAACTGTTCCAAAAGGAAGAGCTTCTTTCGCTACAGCGTCACGATTAATAATATCCCACACATCGCCATCATATTTAGCACCTGCAGCGATTGCTTTTGTACAATCAATTACGCTTCCTCCACCTACTGCTAACAAGAACTCAATATCATGTTCTTTGCAAAGTTCAATTCCGCGTCTTACTGTTGTTAAACGAGGGTTGGGCTCAACACCCGCTAACTCATATACTTCTGCATTGATTTCTTTTAACTCATTCATTACTTGGTCGTATAAACCGTTTCGCTTAATGCTTCCGCCACCGTATACGACTAATATTTTTTTACCGAAGCGAGCTGCTTCTGTTTTTAATTGTTCTAATTGGCCTTTACCAAAAATTAATTTTGTTGGATTATAAAAAGTGAAATTTTTCATAAGAAAACCTCCTAATAATCATCATTATGAACAACGATAAATAAGATGTAAAGCAAAGTGACTTTTCACAGATTATTTCCGAAAACCCTTCTTTTCACTCTGCATTTATCTAACGTTTTTGCCTATGTTCTCCTTTGTTTCTTTCCACGAATATTTTTTCTTAAACGTCTAAAGCTAATGAGTGAATACAAAAAGAAAGGAGGAGAATAGATGAGTGGTGTTCAACGATTTGCGTTAGTATTAACGATTATTGGAGCAATTAACTGGGGACTTATTGGATTTTTTCAATTCGATTTAGTAGCAGCTATTTTCGGTGGACAATCTGCTGCCCTTTCTCGCATTGTATACGGATTAGTGGGAATCGCTGGTTTAATTAACTTAGGCTTATTATTTAAACCATCTGAAGAGGTAGAGCGTACTGAACCAAGAACAACCCATTAAGAAAAAAGCGCACTGCAGTTGGACTGCAGTGCGCTTTTTAAACATTATTTTTTAATTAGATCTTCGCGGTTTGATTGCTCAATCCACTCTTCTAATTTTTCTTTTAATGTGTTGAATCCTTGAGTAGACTCAGTGTGTTGTACAGTTGCTTGACGCTTTTTAGCTGCTTGCTTTTTAGGCGCTGCTTCTGTTTTTTCTGGAGCTGGCTCTGTAGCACGAATTGATAAACCAATTTTACCAGTTGCTTCATCTACTGATAAAACTTTCACGTTTACTTCGTCACCAACTGATAGGTGCTCGTTGATATCTTTTACGAAGCCATGTTTAACTTCTGAGATATGAACTAGACCTTGTGTTTCTTCATCTAATGCAACAAATGCACCGTATGGTTGAATGCCCGTTACTTTTCCTTTTGTAACAGTACCGATTTCAAATTTTGACATATGAACACTCCTAAATACCTTTTATTTTCATCATTATAGCCAATTTAAAATTATAGCACAGTTCACGTTTTGAATCAAAAACTAGTTATATTTATTATACTTTATTATTTCCCATATTTCCCTTAAATTATAAATAGAAAATTGATTCTATCCGCAAAAAATAAACCATGCTAACTTTTGACATGGCTCATTAGCATGGTTCTTCTATTATAACTTATTTTGCATGAAACGGCCAATACGTTTTATAGCTTCTTCTAAGGATTCCATGGAAGAAGCATAAGAACAGCGTACGTGTCCCTCTCCTCCTAGCCCAAAAACACTACCTGGCACCACTGCCACTCTTTCTTCTAAGAGAAGCTGTTCAGCAAATTGCTCAGAAGTTAAGCCGGTTTTTTTTATGGATGGAAACACATAAAAAGCCCCTCCTGGTGTATGGCACGAAAGCTGAATTTCATTTAATGATTTGACCATATAATTCCGTCTTCGTCGATAACTTTTTCTCATTTCTTCTACATCGTGTGACCCGTTTTTTAGCGCTTCAATTGCTCCGTATTGGGCCATTGTTGGTGCACACATCATAGTATATTGATGAATTTTCAACATGGCTTGTAACAGATCTACTGGTGCGCAAATATATCCCAATCTCCAGCCTGTCATTGCAAAACCTTTTGAAAAGCCGGAGACAATGATGGTTCTATCTCTCATTGCACCAATGGAAGCAATCGATGTAAATGGCTCGTCGTAGGTTAGCTCTGCATAAATTTCATCTGTAATAACTAATAAATCATATTTTATGACAATATCAGCAATTGCTTCAAGTTCCGCCTTAGTTAATGAACTACCTGTTGGGTTATTGGGAGAACAAAGCACGAGCGCTTTTGTCTGTTTTGTAATAACCGCTTCAATCTGTTCTGGCTGCAGTTTAAATTCCGTGTCTGCCGTTGTTTCAACAGGAACTGGAACACCTCCAGCTAACGTTATGAGTGGACTATATGAAACAAAGTTTGGCTCTACAACAACGATCTCATCACCAGGATTAATAATAGCACGCATTGCCACGTCTAATGCTTGGCTACCTCCAACCGTAACTAAAATTTCATTTTGATAATCATATGAAACGCCAAACTGCTTTTTCATATAATTCATTAGTTCTTGACGAAGCTCAAGTAAACCTGCATTCGCTGTATAGGATGTATAGCCTCTTTCAAGTGATAAAATACTGGCTTCGCGTACGGACCACGATGTAACAAAATCTGGCTCCCCAACACCAAGAGAGATAACATTATCCATACTCGCTGCTAAATCGAAAAAACGTCTAATTCCTGATGGTTGTAAGCTCTGTACTGTCTTAGACAAGCGTTCTTTCATTACGGAGACACCACGATTCTACGGTCTTCATCACCTTGTTCATAAATCGTTCCGTCATGTTTGTATTTTTTTAAAATAAAATGCGTCGTTGTGGACAATACCGAATCTAATGTTGAAAGTTTTTCCGAAACAAAGAATGCTACTTCAGACATTGATTTCCCTTCGATAATAACAGATAAATCATAAGCTCCAGACATCAAATAAACAGACTTAACTTCTTGGAATCGATAAATTCTTTCAGCAATCTCATCAAACCCCACGCCTCTTTTAGGAGCTACCTTAACGTCAATCATAGCCGTTACGCCTTCATGCCCATCCACTCGGCGCCAGTTGATATCGGTAGAATATTGAACAATTACTTTTTCACGTTCTAATTTTTTTACAATCAGCGTCGCTTCATCTAGGGGTAGGTCAACCATCTTAGCAATTGTATCTATTGAAATTCGACTATTTCTTTCTAAAATCTCAAGTATTTCTAGTTCTTTTTCATCTAAAAACATGTAAATAACCTCCTGAAAATAATCAAATATTCCCACTTTTTACATTATAACAAATTTCATAAGTCATTGAGATTTGACGTTCGTCTTCTATATTTTGCATGTAACTAAATAAGATAGCTGGGCAAACTGTTAAAAAAGATAGCTGGAGTGAAGAAACAAATGATCCAAACGGAGACAGCACACTATCGTTCATTTAACAATGTACACGTATATTATGAATTACATCATTTTGACCCTAAAAAGCCAACAATTGTATTCATACACGGATTTCTATCATCTAGCTTTAGCTTTAGAAGACTCATTCCATTATTGAAACAGAAATTCTCAATTGTTGCAATAGACTTACCACCATTTGGTCGAAGTGAAAAATCACTAACTTTTCACTATTCGTATGAAAATTTAGCAAAAACTGTTTTAGAAATCATTGAGCATTTAAAGTTAGAACAAGTGATTTTATCTGGTCACTCAATGGGTGGTCAAATTTGCTTAAACATCGCTAAGTTACAGCCACAATACGTATCCAAGCTAGTTTTACTTTGTAGCTCTGCCTATCTAGGACGATTGCATTCTGGTCTCGTTATGTCGTCGCATTTACCATTTTTTTATTTATGGGTCAAGACTTGGCTAGCTCGCAAAGGTGTTAAAGCTAACCTTCAAAATGTCGTTTTTAACCACGATCTTATTGATGAAGAAATGATTGAAGGGTATACCGCTCCGTTTTTAGACGACCGTATCTTCATGTCATTATCAAAGATGATTCGTGATCGAGAAGGAGACTTATCAGAAAAAGATCTGCGTAAAATTAACAAACCAAGTTTGTTGATATGGGGAGAAGAAGACAGGGTAGTTCCTCTTCATTTAGGTAAGAAGCTTCAACAAGATTTGCCAAGCTCTACTTTTATTTCGTTAAAAGACACGGGACATTTGTTACCGGAAGAGTGCCCGGACGATATCCGAAATTATATGGTTGATTTCTTATCAAGCTAATACTAAAAAAGATATAGTCCTGTCAACAAGACAGGGCTATTATCATTTATTTAAAAAGCATTGCGTTTTTTCTCTTAAGCATTCGACAGCAACTTCTTTGACTTTTTCAAGACAAAGCATTCAGAATAAAGACATCGTATCGTCATTTAAATCTCTTTGATAGATTTAAAAATCACCTAACATGGAGGCTCATATTATGAAGAAAGATTTCTTTAATAATAAGATTAATCGCATAAACACGAATTCTGTGAAATGGGACCGGATGGAAAATCTTTTTGGAAAAAAAGACCTGTTACCTTTTTGGGTAGCTGATATGGATTTTGCAGCTCCAGAAGAGGTCGTTAAGGAAATTGCTAAGCGTGTAGATCACGGTGTTTTTGGATACACAACCCCAACTGAGTCAACGAATGAATCTGTTCGTTCTTGGGTCCAAAAGCGACATGAGTGGAACATTGAAGCAGATTGGATTACATACAGCCCAGGAATTGTTTTTGCCATTAGTATGGCCATACAGGCTTACACACAAAAAGGGGATTCAATCTTGATTCAACCGCCCGTATACACGCCGTTCTTTGAAATGGTAAAAGTAAACGAGCGTAAATTAATAGAAAGTCCTCTATACTTAAAGGGGGATCGCTATTCAATTGATTTTTCATCTTTTGAAAAGCAGCTTGCTTCTGGGGTGAAAATGTTTATTTTATGTAGCCCACATAACCCTATAGGTAGAGTATGGAAACGCGGTGAGCTAGAGAAAATTGCAGAGCTTTGTAAAAAGTATGATGTATTAATTTTATCTGATGAAATTCATTCGGACTTAGTATATAAACCGTCTGTTCATATTCCAATTAGCTCTCTTAATGAAGATGCTGAAAATCGTACCATTACGTGCATAGCACCAAGCAAAACCTTTAATGTTCCTGGCTTACAAGCTTCAGCAATTATCATCCCAAATAACGAATTACGCGAAAAATATCAACAACAGCAGCACAAACAAGGCTTTTTCACATTAAACACATTTGGTACGATTGGCCTAGAGGCTGCTTATACACATGGAGAAATTTGGCTGAACGAACTGCTAGCATATTTACAAGAGAACATTGACTTTACTAGAAGCTTTATTAAAAAAAACCTACCTTCCCTCAAAGTGATTAATCCTGAAGGGACTTACTTATTATGGATCGATTGCCGAGCTTTAAATATGTCTGATGAAGATTTGCATAACTTGCTATTAACAAAAGGGGGAATCGCTGTTGAAAGCGGTGTGAAATACGGGGCAGCTGAAGGGAAAGGCTTTATTCGATTGAACATCGGCTGCCCTCGAGAACAGCTAAAAGAAGGTTTAAAGAAGTTAAAAGCTGCTCTGTCTTAACCTAAAAAAAGGACGCTTTTAGGCGTCCTTTTGGTTTATTTTTCTTGTTTTTTCGTAATAACACCGCAAGCAATTCGCGTACCAGAATCTCCAGATGGTTGAGACATACCATCATCTTTATTTTCTGTAATAATGATAGAAGAGCCTTCCATCGTTTTAATGAGGGAGCCTTTCCCCTCTTTTAATGTCACTTCAGGGGCCATATCTGTCCCATCAAAAGTCCCATCGTCTTTTACGATAATGTTCTTTAAGTCACCAGCCTCTGGACCATCCGGGTGAAGTAATCCATGCTTTTTATCATCTGGATTTAAATGATTACCTGCTGTTTTAAACGTAGGAGCTTTACACACGCCTTTTTCATGTATATGTACACCGTGTTCACCAGGAGGTAGTCCTTTCAATTGATACGTAATCTCTACGCCGTCAGATACTTCTTTTAGCTTTATATTACCTAGGCTATCTCCATCAGCGTTATATACTTTCACTTCTTTATTCGAAATGTCTTTTTCACCACAGCCCACTAACATTACTAATGGTATGCAGCCAATTAGTAGTAACTTCTTCATGTTGCCCTCCAATCTTAGATTCCCTTATGGTTCACCTTCCCATAGATTGTCCAGCAACTTTCATTTTTAAACGCTTGCATTATTATCTGAACAAACGGTCACTCTGCTGAATGTTTTCGCTCTAGCTCTTTTATTTTCTCTTCTTCTTTTTTGGAAACTTTAATAACAAACCTCCATGTCAGAAATGCTCCTATAAAAAACACAAACATCCATATAAATGCTGGAATATACTCTGTTTTATCTTCTGGAAAATAAAGATATAGATTCATGATTATCGCTTGCATCATTTTCACCCTTTCTCTATGAACTTTAAACTATAATGACTTATAATAATAAATAGAACATTACTTAAAGGAGAGATAAATATGAGTTTAGAAATTGGTGATTCTGTAACTGCTTTATACAAAACTGGAAAATACATTGGAGAAATTACACAAGTACGCGACCAGCATTATGTAGTACGAGTAAAAGCGGTTATCAAACATCCTCAACAAGGAGATTTACATAACCCTCAACAAGTAGATGTTCCATTCTTTCATGAACGCCGTGCATTAGCTTTTAACGAGCAAGCTAATATTCCAAAACCAATGGTTAAAGCATATACAACTGAGATTCCACAATATAAAGATTCATTAGAGAATGCTTTAACAGCACTGATACATGAGCTCTCTTTAAAAGATAATTCTTATGCAACAAGAAGTATTGAATGCCTCGAACAACTGCAAAAAGATTATAAACTTTAAACAAAAAGCCAATTCACATTACGGTGACTTGGCTTTTATAATGCAAATTTATTTAATAACTTTGAAAAGTCGACCCGATCACCAATTGTAGTAGGTTCAGGCTTTTGTAAATAGCGTTTGTCTTGTTCTACCAACTTAAAAATATTAAATGTAGTCATAGCGTCATCAAGCGCACAGTGATGCTTACCCGTTCCTTCTTTTCCATATTCTTGAACAGCTTTCCATAAACCTGTTTGATTTTGATCTCCAAAGAAACGCTTATATTCCATAGACAAATCTACTTCTTTTCCTTTTAAAGGAAACTTCAAGCCTTGCTTTTGACAATTTTGCTTGAGCACTTTCATATCCATGTTTCCCCAAGTGATAATTGTACTGCTTTCATACTGACCTAACTGCTGAATTAGCTGTTCGAATGTAATTCCATCATCTACGTGTTTCTGCTGAATGTGCAGAAAACTTTTACAGCGATCCGTTAACTTTGGAAAACTAGTGGGTTTAACATACGAAGAAAAGCGGCCTTGTATTTCTTGGTTTCTTACAGCAACTAACCCTACTTCAATAATTTCAGGAAAAAAGCCTTTGGGATACCCTTTGTATTCGGGCATTGTAAATTCAAAGTCAATAAAGACATAGTGTTCATAATTGTTCATCTTTATCACCCCTTTTTAAATAAACCTGCCTACGAGACTGCTATTATAATTATAGCACGCTTATGCAAAAGATAGGTTTATTTCTATTGATATTTTATAATATTATGAATATTCTTTTGGACAATAAAAAAAGAATGCTTTGTTATTACTATATTCCAAAGCATGTCTCTATGATTAGGATATCCACCATATCTTTTATAATTTTTTTACTTTTACAGCCTGTCTTTTTGCTATTTTTTTGGCAGTATTGCTAACGTACAGCGGGAAATACAAATTAGATCATCTTTCTCATCTACAATCGCCACTTCCCAGATAGCTGTTTTTTTTCCTTTATGAATTGGTTTACCAACAGCTGTCACTACGCCATCTCTTTTTCCTTTAATATGATTTGCATTAATTTCTAAGCCTACGCATATTTCCTGCTCTTGATCAATACTTAAAAACCCTCCCAAGCTAGCAACTGTCTCTGCTAATGCGACAGATGCTCCGCCATGTAGTAAACCAAAAGGTTGCTTTGTTCGTTCATCTACCGGCATGGTCGCTTCTACATAATCTTTGCTAGCGTGAATTATTTCGATGCCTAGCGTACTTAATAACGTATTATCAGTATTCATCTTATCCCTCCGCTATATCATTTTTTTCTGCATACTTTTTATTTTACAATGGTTATCTTCTTCACAAAAGGTTTAAAACCCTTTCACCTCAACTGGTAGCGCTTGTCCATTTTTCTATTTTAATAAAATATTAAGTACATGTTTTCACGATATGAATAAACTAATATACAACGGATTTTCTATGTTTATTCATCTAACATTATCGTTGTTTTTTCTATTCAAATATGCTATTGTTGTTAGAAATAATTTTTTACTGTCTTTTTTTAGGAGGGATTATATGATGAGACATGTTACTTTGCTAGACATCTTCACACACCCAATTGCTAAAAAATATTTAACAAGATCTGGAGTTGCTCACGCAGTTTCTGTGGCGTATCATGCTTTTCGTTTATCCACTCAGTACAACGTCAACCCAGATTTAGCAACTAAAGCGGCCCTACTTCACGATATTGGTCACTATGAATGGTATACAGATGGTCAGTGGGACTATGAAAAATATAAAAAGAATGATATTCATGCAATCAAGGGAGCTGAGCGCGCCCACAAATTATTAATACGTCTTGGGGAAGAACCTCAAGCAGCAAAAGAAATTGCTTTAGCTATTTTACTTCACACTGATTCTTACTTACCTGAAGGAACCATTCATCAACGTCCGCTACAAAAAGTAGTCAAATTAGCTGATGAAGCAGACGAAGAGCCAGGTGGAAAGCACCATTATCGCCAAATGGATTATGCTTTAGCTGTTAAGAAAATTGAAGAACTTGACCAAAACGTGGAACGAATTCTTGGATCAGAACAATTTAAGCAATTAGGCTAAAAGGATTAACTTCTTTATTAAAAGTTAATCCTTTTTTTATGTACAAAAATAAACCTTATAATTCCCATATATTCGCAAATACTACATAAGGATTCTAAATTACAAAGGAGGTACATACCATGCAAAAAAATGCTAGAGGATTTGTGCAAGATTCATGCACATCATTAACAGCTGCTAAGACTAGCCTAGAGCAAGCTCTTCAAACTGTTGAAAAAGGTTCAAATCGTGAGCGTATTGAGCAGTCTTTACAGGCTGTTGAAGCTGCATTAGGTCAATGTGATTCAACAGCTTCAACACTATCACAAGTTTAAAT
>NZ_BCVD01000035.1 GCF_001591565.1 Priestia flexa NBRC 15715
CGTCTCAGTCTCCTTCTTATGTTTATCATCAATATAGTGAAAAACCTTTTTAGAAACTTTTTGTATTCACATTTTTCGGTCGAGACACCGGTTCAGTTAATTTTTTCCCTTCTTCATTCGTTAACGTCTTCTTACCGTCTACTTTAATCGCAACGCTTTCAACACCTGTTTGCTCTGTCAATGAAAGGACAAGTGAATCTAGTACTTGTTGAGATACTTTGCTTCCTTTCAGATTACCAAAAATATTTTCATTGAACGTTAACGTTAGCTCACCGTCCGCGTATTTCGGCTTAGATACAAGCTGCGCATCTGGATTAAAGTCTGTAACAAGCCCTGAAGAAGCAGATGGGCCTTCCACTAATTCATTAACAATAGCTGTATACATATCGCTTTCATTCACCTTGATTCGTTTCGTAACAGGAACGTAGTACGTGTGCTTCCCGTTTTGAGCTAAATAATAAACCGTAGCCGGCTTTGTTTGAGTAATATTCACAACACCTGAATTGTCAAAGTTAATACCATCCGCTCTGCTTAATCCTTCGCTAATCGGCGTGTTATTAACTGGCATCGTATCTTTATCATAGCCATTAATACGAAGCTTAACTTTTTCTACCCCGTCAAACTGAGTAAGTGTCCAGGTAATTGCTTGTAAAATACGAAGTTCATCTTCTTTTTTATAATTGGCAAACTCAGGTGAAAAATCAGCAATCATCGTTCCGTCTTTTTCTAATTTCGTTCCTAACACGCGAGTATCCGCTGGCAACACCGCTCGGAAACCATCTGGCAAGAGATTTGAAACTTCTCCACCTTCAATTAAATACTCAAGCGATTGTTTCGCAACACCTTTTTCATTCGGCATAGTTAATGTTTGAGGCACAACGTAGCCGTTTTTATCAATCAAATAAACTTCTGTTTTATTTTCAGCTTTAGACTTTGCTGCTTCTTTCTTCTGATTGCTTCCTTCTTTTGCTACTTTACCTTCAGTTTCCAATGCTTTTTCATCTTTAACGTAGGTGACATCTTTTGGTGGATCAATTTCTGCCGTTTTTTCACCGCCAAACATCCCACATCCCGATAATAGTACCGATGTAGCTACCACTGCTGACACCATGATAAGATTTGTCTTTTTAGACATTTCTTCCCCTCCTCAGACGGTTTGTACTATTATGTATACGAGCCTTTTTTTATTTTAGACCGAAGGAATTTATTTTTTCATACGAAAGGAGCAGCGACCTCTCACTGCTCCTTTTGTGTAGATTATAAAACAATATGATTTACGTTATACACCGGATGCTCAAACCACTTCGATGCAATAGATTGAAAAAGTTCAACTGATCCTGTTGTGAAGAATTGATGCTCAGGTAATTCACCGTTTGATGCTAGTAAATTACTATAAGATAAGATAGCGCTCACCTCAATAGCTGTCTCTTCACCAGAGCTTATCAGCTGGACACCACTTCCAATTACCTGTTGAATAACGGGTCGTAACAGCGGGTAGTGAGTACATCCCAAAATCAACGTATCAATATCCGTGTTAGTCAACGGCTTTAGCGTTTCCTTTACAATCTGTAAAGCTTCGTCACTTTCATAATTACCGCTCTCGACTAACGGTACAAATAGTGGACAGGCTAGATTATCTACTTCTACTCGATTATGCAAAGCTTTAAGAGCATGTGTATACGCCTGACTCTTGACCGTACCGTTTGTCCCTATGACACCTATTTTGTGATTTTTCGTCACTTTAAGCGCTGCACGAGAACCAGGTTGAATGACTCCAAGTACAGGAATATCTAACTGCTGCTGAATCTCCTCAAGTACAACAGCCGTCGCTGTATTACAGGCAATGACGAGCATCTTTATATTACGCTCTACTAAATAGTTCGTCATCTCCCAAGTAAAAGCTTTCACTTCTTCACTGGGTCGGGGCCCGTATGGACAGCGAGCTGTGTCTCCGATATACATAATCTGTTCTTTCGGAAGCTGTCTCATAATCTCTTTCGCAACGGTTAATCCACCTACACCTGAATCAATAACACCTATTGGTCTACTCACAAAAATCGCCTCATTTTTCTTTCATTTCATCATGTAATCTCTTTAATTTACCTTGAAGATCTTTTATTTCCTCTTCTGAGAAGTCACTTAGTACACCTTCTAGATAACCTCTTCTTTTATAAATTACTTCTTCAATAATCCGCTCTCCTTCTGGAAGCAGATGGATACGAACAACTCGTCTATCTTTTGGATCTTTTACTCTCATCACCAATTTGTTCTTTTCCATACGATCTACTAAATCAGTTGTGGTACTGCAGGCTAAATAAATTCGATTAGACAAATCACCGATTGTCATATCACCACGCTCAAACAACCACTGCAATGCAATAAATTGGGGCGGAGTAATCGAATACTGCCCCAAAATTTCTCTACCTTTTTGTTTAATGATTGCTTCAATATGCCGAAGCGACCTTTCCAACTCTGCTACCATGCTTTCATCTTGATCTCGCAATCATATACCACCTTTCTAACTTTCTAAGGAATTCACCTTATTTCTATTTTTATTTAAACGCATAGCGCCCTACGTACCTTCGTAACTATCATGTTTATTGTCCTCTTTTTCACGCTCTTTTTCAAGCTAGAACTTAAACAGCTGCCTAAAATCTAACCCTTCGTTTAGATAACTAAAAAAAGAAGCTCAGGAATTGAGCTTCTTTAAAAGAATAGATCTAAGATGAAATACGCAATTGCTGCTAACGTAGCGGAGATTGGCAACGTAATAACCCATGTAATTAACATACGCTGTGCCGTCCCCCATTTAACACCTTTAATACGATGAGCTGAACCAACACCAAGAATTGATGATGAAATAACATGCGTCGTACTAACTGGTAGGTGAATAAACGTCGCTCCAAAAATAATCGCAGCACCTGTTAAGTCTGCCGCTACACCGTTAACCGGACGAATTTTCATAATCTTACCACCAACTGTTTTGATGATTTTCCAACCACCAACTGATGTTCCAATTCCCATTGCTAATGCACAAGAGAGCTGTACCCACCACTGAATATCAGTTGAGCTCTGCATATTGTTTGCAATTAAGGCCATTGTAATAATCCCCATCGCCTTTTGAGCATCGTTCGTTCCGTGAGTGTAAGATTGTAATGCCGCTGTTAAGATTTGAACATGACGAAACTGCTTGTTAGTCTTAGATAAATTACTATTATGTTTAAAGACTAGCTTTATGATGGTATATACAATATAACCAACAACAAAAGCAAGGATTGGTGAGATGATAAGAGCTTGAATAATTTTGATAAAACCGCCATAGTTTAATGCACCAAATCCCGCTGCTGCAATGGCAGCTCCCGCAATTGCACCGATGATAGCATGTGACGAACTACTTGGTATTCCGTAATACCACGTAATTAAATTCCATGCAATCGCAGCGATTAACGCAGCTAGTATTACAACTGATCCATTTTGAAGTGTAAATGGATCAACGATATCTTTTGTAATTGTTTTTGCAACTCCTGTAAAAGTCATTGCTCCTATAAAATTCATTGTTGCCGCCATAATAATTGCATGTCTAGGCTTTAACGCTTTGGTTGAAACAGACGTAGCAATTGCATTTGCTGTATCATGAAAGCCATTGATAAAATCAAAGGCAAGCGCTCCAACGACAACAAGGATAGTTAAAAGTAACAGTGAATCCAATTTTATTGCCCCTTTACGCGTTCTTCATGATAACTGTCTCTAAATTATTAGCAACAGTTTGACAGTAATCTGCCACCTCTTCTAATATTTCATAAATTTCTTTATACTGGATTACTTGAATTGGATCTTTACATGTAGAAAATAATTGCTTCAACGCTCTTCTATATAAAATATCGCATTGCGACTCATATTCTTTAATTTTAATTGCATGTGCACTAATTTGAGATAATTTCTTTTCAGATAAAAGATTAATTGTTAGTAAAATTTCAGCTGCACAACTTTGAATATTCTTCACAAATTCTTTTACATACTCATCAAATTTTGCAATTGAGTAAATTTCCAGCATAGCTGCAAAGTTATCAATACCGTCTAATACGTCATCTAGACTCATCGCTAATTGTAAAATATCCTCACGTTCAATCGGTGTGATAAATGCTTTATTCAGTTCTGTAATTACTGTATGAACATATTGGTCACCTTTTGATTCGTATGCTTTTAATACATTAGCGAATTCTTTTAAATCTGATACATTGTTTAATTCAAAGTTGCCTAAAAAGTCAGCTGAGTCTTTTAGGTTTTGAGCAATATCAAGCAACATTTCAGAAAATTTGTCTTTTTTCCTTTTAATCACGGTAAAGCCTCCATCCAATTTATTAACCTTTATAAGGACTCGTTATGTATTTTTTCAGTCCCTATTTTAATTAAGCTTTCATCGTAGATTATATCTCTTTACATCGTTCGACAAAAACTTAGCTTTTTCACTGAATTTTTTAATACCAAAACAAAAATTACTCCTATTATGAACGAATGTCAATATGTTTTCAGACGAATTGTAAAGACCCCACTTTACAATCTTATTTTCTTATTATATAAACCCTTGTTGTATCAAGGGATACCAAACCATTGGATAATATTGGGGTTTACAAACTTTTAACATTTTTATTTATTCTGAAAATTAAATCGAAACAAAGAAGAAGGGGAATACTTAAATTCTCCCCCTCTTTTTTCTTATTTAATTGTTATTTTTGGCTAAATATATTTTTTACCTTTGGCGTAACATCATGACTACCTTTTTTTACATCCTCAACCATCATAGCTACTAGTAAATGTGGTGACTCAGTATCTACCGCTACAAACCAACCATTTTCTTTTCCTTTCTCACCTTGAGAAAGTTTCAATTCTGCTGTACCAGTTTTTCCAGCAAGCGTTAAGTTACTTATTTTCGCTTCTTTCGCTGTCCCATTAGGATCTTCAATAACGCCAATTAAGCTTTCTTTGATCTTTAAAGCTGCTTCACTACTCATTACGTCCTCTTTCCAAAACTCAGGCTCTGTTTCCTCATTCATAACAAGCTTTGGTTTAATCATATTCCCATCGTTTACAATAGACGAATATACAGATGCTAGATGAAGAGGACTAATCTGCACTTCTCCTTGTCCATATGCTGAATTTGCTAAGAGAAGTTCAGAGTCTATAGAATTGCTTTGTGAAATTTTAGACGTTTGAAACGGAAACTCGATTGGTAACTTTTCGTTAAAACCAAACTTCTTGCTACCTTGCTCAAACGCTTTTACTCCTAATTCCGTTATTGCTTGGGCAAAATAAATATTATCTGATGTGACAAGCGCATCTCGAAAATTGACGTTAGGTTGATTGCCTACACGCGTGACATAAAAATCGCCCCAACTGCTATCTTTTTGCCATTTATCACCGATTGTTCTCTTTTCATTCAAATCAAACTTCTCACTGTCAGCAATCAATGCTGCCGATAGTAATTTAAATGTAGAGCCAGGTGAATATGTTTTGTTAAAACGGTTCAGTAACGGCTTAGCTGCGTCGTTAGACAGTTTACTGTACTCTGTAGATGTAATTCCTAAAGAAAAATGGTTTGGATTAAAAGAAGGTGCACTAACCATTCCTAATACATCTCCTGTTGTAGGATGAATCGCAACCCCGAGCCCCTTTTCATCTTTTACTTGTTCATATAGCTTTTTCTGCATTGCTACATCTACTGTCAGCTGCACATTTTTTCCGTTTTCGGCTTCCTTACTCGCAATTTCTTTCTTTACGTTACCATCAGAACCCACAATCGAAATTACTGCTCCATCTTTGGCACGCAGCGTCTCTTCGTATTGAGCTTCTATACCAATTAAACCAGCGCTAGACTGGGAGTTGTATCCTTCACCCTTATGTTGTTTCAAAAACTCTGCCGTCACAGGGGCTACATAACCTACTAAGTGTGCACACGCTTCAGCACATGGATAAACACGTGCAGGTACATTATTAATTTGAACTCCTTCAATGCCTAGAAGCTGCTCTTCTCCTTTTAAAGCTTCATCTTCTGTCATTGTTTTGATTGGCACAAACTGATCTTCTTTTACCCATGAAGCATTAAGCGCCTTATCTATTTCTTCAGTGGATATATTTAAAAGCTTGCTTAAGCTCTCTTTATTCTCATCCATCTTCGCCTTGAATTTTACTGGTACAATGCCTACTTGAGAAGCATTTCCATTCTGAGCTAAATAACTTCCAGAACGATCGGTAATCTCTCCTCGTTCAGCTCGCAATGTTTTAACGCTTACTTCATCTCCGTCCGTCATTCCCTCAAAAATCATGCTGGGTTTCCAAGATACGCTCCACTTGTTTTTATCATCAACTTTTTCTTCAACCCATAGCGCGTTTTCTTTAAAAGAAACTTTCCCAGCTGCCGTGTCCATACTTACTTCAAACGGTAAAGAAATTTCATTATTTTCTGGCTTTCCCTCAGATTTTATGGCCTTTACTTTTAATTTCTTTACCTCAGCTCCGCCATAAATATTTTGATATCTAGCTACAAACTCATCTTTTGTCACATCTTTTTTAGCTTCTTGAGATAGATAAGAATACATGTCTTCAAACTTTTGATCATTCCAAAGCTTCACATATTGTTCAAAGCGATCGCTCGCTGCTTCTTCATTTGAACAGCCCGCTATAATCATGATTAACATCATCAAACAAAACAAGCTCAATTTTTTCATCTATTCATCCCCTTTAATTGTACTTTTTTCCTGCAATATTAAATTTTACATATATATTCCCAATTTAAGCAACTCTTTTCGTCCATTTGTTATACATCATACACATATGATTGTTTTCGACAAAAAATCAAGATATTTTGCGAATTTTTTTTGAACAATTTGTGAATATTTTGTGTCTATTTTGTTAATCATTTGATATAATAAGTGTAAGAAGTTGTAAACAGGAGGCGATTAAAGTGAAAAAGTTCTTACAGTTTTACTTTTTATTTAGTTCTCTGTTCTGTTTTGGAAGCGTTTTCGTTTTATTTCTCGTAAAAGAATATTATTTCGCACCTTTGTTCTTAACATTAGGATGCTTAAATATCTTCTTATTCAAAGTCTATATCCAGCAAACTAAAAAAGTCGATCAAGCTGTTCCTACTAAACCAAAACCAACAACCTAAAAAGCCGCTCTTTATGAGTCGGCTTTTTTAAAATTTTTATTTTGACTTCCTTTATGATAAATAGACGAGATCTTGCTTCTTTAGAGAACTCCTTCATTTTATTATCCTATTAACACAAAAAACTCTCACCTAAAATGGGTAGAAGCTTTCCGTTCAGCAATTCGCTGGTCCTCAAAATACCAAGCCATCCATTTCATTATCTTGAAATATATCAAATTATTCCGATTTTCCAACTATGATTAATGAGATTTTTCAACCTTTTTCCATTTAAAAATCTTGTTTAACATTCCATAAATCATCTTCGACTCTTTCGTTAATAATGGTCCGAGAATGGCTAGAATGAGTACATATAAAGCTGCGAATGGTTGTAAAATTGAAGCCAGTCCACCCGCTATTCCAATATTAGCCATAATAATTGAGAATTCCCCACGTGAAACAATCGTTAATCCAATATTCGTTGATGCTTTATGAGATAATCCACTTTTACGACCAGCTATCATACCGGATGTGAAGTTTCCGATGATGGTTAAGATAACCGCACCGATTGCTAACCATGCTGCATCTAATAGCGTTAAAGGATCAATGCTTAATCCAAAGCTAAAGAAGAAAATCGCTCCAAAGAAATCTCTAAATGGAATGACTAAGTGCTCAATGCGATCGCGATGCTCCGTTTCTGAAAACACTAGACCTAACAGCAATGCTCCGATTGCTTCTGCAACGTGAATTGTTTCTGAGAATCCAGCAACAAAAAACAGTGTTGCAAACACAACAATAATAAAAATTTCATTTGAAGAAATGTTTAACAATTTGTTGAGTAGAGGCGTTGCTTTGCGAGCAATGATAAAGAACAACAACATATAACCAAACGCAATTAAAACCGATACGACAGAGCTCCAGATGGACGTGTGGTCACCAAGTACAAGCCCTGATACGACGGATAAATAGACTGCTAGGAAAATATCCTCAAACATAATAATTCCTAGAATAAGTTCAGTTTCAGGGTTAGCCGTTCGCTTTAAGTCAACCAGAACTTTAGCAACAATTGCGCTTGAAGAAATCGTAATAATACCAGCCATAATGAGTACTTCTAAAAGAGGATAACCTGTCAAGTACCCATACAACAAACCAAGACTAAAGTTAATTAAGATATAAATGGAACCACCAACAGCGATAGAACGCCCCGATTTAATTAACTTTCCGACTGAAAATTCCAAGCCCAAGTAGAAGAGAAGGAATAGCACCCCAATTCTGCCCATAAAAGAGATAATTTCTTCACTTTCAATAAACTTAAAGCTTAGGGCTCCAAATTCCGGAGCATGTGGTCCTACTGCCATTCCTAATAAGATTAAAAATGGAATAATAGTAAATTTTAATTTATTTGCCAAAACAGCAGCCACTGCCACCAATACTAGCGCTGTTCCAACTTCAAAAACTAAATGATCCATAGATTAAGCGCTACCTCCTTTTGAAAGAAGCTCTGTAATTAACCGTTTCAAGTTGCCTCTCTCACCAGAAATAACGAGCGTGTCTCCTTCTTCAATAACAGTATCTGGACCAGGACTAGAAAGCTTTGTTTTGGGTCCTTTCATAATGGCGATGATTGTTACATCATAATTACTACGAACGTCTATATCGCCGATAGTTTTATTATGAGCTTTGGCGCCCGATTCAACTTTATACCATTCGATGATGAGGTCATTAAAAGCCACTTCGATTGTTTCCATTGCCTTTGGCTTATAAATCATGCCTCCTAAAATGGCAGCCAACTGTCTGGCTTCTGTATCGTTAAGCGTAATATCAAAAGCACTTTCTTCCAAGTCTCTTTTATCAAAATAATATACTTCACGACGACCGTCATCATGAAGAATAATAACAATACGATTTCCTTCCTGTGTATCAATTTCAAATTTTCTGCCGATACCTGGAAGCTCAGATTCTCTAACAACCATGCATGAACAACTCCTATAACATAATGATTTTTTGATAGTTACTCATCTTAATTTCGTGTAAATCTAACAAAGTGTATATGGGAAATTACAGTTTTATAGGGTAACGTTTAATACATAAAAGTTTGCACAACAAATAACCTTATTAAACGTTAATTTTTTATAAGGTAAACGTAGGATTTTAATTGTTGAATAGTTAGAGGTAATTTGTTTGAAATTGTTTTGCATAAATAAAGGGTTGTCGGAGAGCAAATAACTCTTTTTGACTTTCATATATTAGAGGTTGTTCAACTTGTGTTACTGACAAAACAGGTGCGTATCCCGTTTCGAACGATATATTAAAATGCTTGGTAACGAGCTTTACGCCAGTTGAATGCTGTACACTTTCTGTAGGATGATTTAATGCTACCGTATCAACAGTGGCATGTTGTTGTGTACCATCGTTTAATGAAACTGGCAAATTACCTAAAGGTAAAGCAAGCAGCATGAAAAACATAATTAAAAACCAAACTCTTCTCATATTTGCACCTCCTTTTATCTAAAGTAGAGAAAATCTCTCTCACTTTTTATTATACGGAGAATGCGTTTTGTATTCAAGCGATAAGTTTCATTTATGTATATTTTTATTTATTTTAATTTTTTCTAATGATACATTCTAAACACTAACAAAAAGCGGGTTCCCAACAGGGATACCCCGCTCATGTTATAATTCAAGTTCCCCCATACGAAGGAGTTCGACAACTGCTTGAGAACGCCCCTTAACTCCAAGCTTTTGCATCGCATTTGAAATGTGATTGCGCACTGTTTTTTCGCTAATGAATAGTTCACTCGCGATTTCTTTTGTTGTTTTGTCTTGTACTAGAAGCTCAAATACTTCTCTTTCACGCTTTGTCAGCAGTGGTTTAGGTTGAAACTCTTTTTCTTTCAATGTAACCCTCCTTGCCTGATCCTGAGTTGAACTATCGGATGGGTGTAAATTTAGTCACCATATCTTATGTAGGAAGCAATAAATGGGTTACTACATTCTAAATTTTTTCAAAATAAAAAGAGCTCCACAGCTGCAAAAGCCGTGGAGCTCTTTTGTAATTATACTTGATCGCTACCGAAGAAGTTACGGAATGCCTGAATCGTTGTGTCTCGGTTAAGCGCTGCAATTGATGTTGTTAATGGAATACCCTTTGGACAAGACTGCACGCAGTTTTGTGAGTTACCGCAGTTTGCAAGGCCTCCATCCCCCATAATTGCTTCTAGTCTTTCTCCTTTATTCATAGCACCAGTTGGGTGAGCATTAAATAATCTTACTTGAGAAAGTGGTGCTGGTCCGATGAAGTTTGATTTATCGTTAACGTTTGGACATGCTTCTAAACAAACTCCACACGTCATACATTTTGAAAGTTCATATGCCCATTGACGCTTTTTCTCAGGCATGCGAGGCCCCGGTCCTAAGTCGTATGTTCCATCGATTGGAACCCACGCTTTTACTTTCTTTAATGAATCAAACATTCTGCTTCGGTCAACTTGTAAGTCACGAACAACAGGAAATGTCTTCATTGGCTGAAGTTGAATCGGCTGTTCTAACTTATCTACTAGAGCGGTACAAGATTGACGGGGCTTGCCGTTAATGACCATTGAACATGCTCCACAAACTTCTTCTAAGCAGTTCATATCCCAGTTAATAGGTGTTGTTTCATTACCGTTTGCATCAACAGGGTTACGGCGGATTTCCATTAGTGCAGAAATCACGTTCATATTAGGGCGATAAGGTATCTCAAATTCTTGATTATAAGGAGCTGTCTCAGGCGAATCTTGACGAGTAATAACAAAACGAACTGTTTTTTGTGCCGTTTGTTGTGCACTCATTTAACGAACCCCCTCTTGTTGTTTTTTCGTTGCTTTTTTCTCATCTTTTTTCTTTGTATAGTCACGTTTACGTGGCTTAATTAATGACACATCTACTTCTTCATAATGGAAAGCTGGTGCCTTTTTCTTATCAACAAACTGAGCCATTGTTGTTTTTAAGAATTCTTCATCGTTACGATCTGGGAATTCAGGCTTATAGTGCGCCCCACGGCTTTCGTTACGATTGTATGCACCTAGCGTCACTACACGAGAAAGCTGAAGCATATTTTGAAGCTGACGAGTAAACGTTGCCCCTTGGTTACTCCACTTCGCTGTGTCGTTAATATTAATACGATCATAGCGTTCAATAAGCTCTTGAATTTTCTCATCTGTTTGTAACAGCTTGTCATTATAACGTACAACTGTCACGTTGTCAGTCATCCATTCTCCTAACTCTTTATGAAGAATATACGCATTTTCTGTTCCATCCATTGACATAATACTTTGCCATTTTTCTTCTTCCTGCTTCACATGTTGATCATATAGGCTTGTTGGTAGAGCATCGGCACTTTTCTCTAAGCCGTTAATGTAATCAACCGCTTTTGGCCCAGCGACCATACCGCCATAAATAGCTGATAGAAGTGAATTAGCACCTAGACGGTTTGCACCGTGCTGGGAGTAATCACACTCACCTGCTGCAAACAGACCAGGAATATTTGTCATTTGATCATAATCTACCCACAATCCGCCCATTGAATAGTGAACAGCTGGGAAGATTTTCATTGGTACTTTACGTGGGTCGTCTCCCATGAATTTTTCATAAATTTCAATGATTCCACCAAGCTTGATATCAAGCTCTTTTGGATCTTTGTGAGAAAGGTCTAAGTAAACCATGTTTTCGCCGTTAATACCAAGCTTTTGCGCTACGCATACATCAAATATTTCACGTGTTGCAATATCACGAGGTACCAAGTTACCGTAAGCAGGATATTTCTCCTCTAAGAAGTACCAAGGCTTACCATCTTTATATGTCCAAACACGTCCGCCTTCACCACGAGCAGATTCGCTCATTAAGCGAAGCTTATCGTCTCCAGGAATGGCTGTTGGATGAATTTGAATAAACTCCCCATTTGAATAGTAAGCTCCTTGTTGATACACAATGGATGCTGCTGAACCAGTATTAATAACTGAATTCGTTGATTTTCCGAAAATAATACCAGGTCCACCTGTGGCCATAATTACCGCATCTGCAGGGAATGTTTTAATTTCCATAGACTTCAAATCTTGTGCGGTAATTCCACGACAGGTACGCTTATCATCTAATACTGCTCCTAAGAATTCCCAACCTTCATACTTTGTTACGAGCCCTGCTACTTCATAGCGACGAACTTGTTCATCTAATGCATACAGAAGCTGCTGCCCTGTTGTTGCGCCTGCAAACGCAGTTCTGTGATGCTGTGTTCCTCCGAATCGTCTGAAGTCTAACAAACCTTCAGGAGTACGGTTAAACATAACACCCATACGGTCCAATAAATGAATAATGCCTGGGGCAGCTTCACACATTGCTTTTACTGGAGGTTGATTGGCTAAAAAGTCTCCGCCGTATACCGTATCGTCAAAGTGTTCCCACGGTGAATCTCCTTCACCTTTTGTATTTACAGCTCCGTTAATACCACCTTGAGCGCAAACTGAGTGAGATCTCTTCACTGGAACTAATGAAAACAAATCAACTTGTTTGCCAGACTCAGCAATTTTAATTGTTGCCATTAAGCCCGCTAAGCCGCCACCAACAACAATAATTCTTCCTTTACTCATCGTAACCTCACTCCTTTAAAACGTAATTTTATGCAAATGCGAATAGTGTACGTACACCTACAAATGTTAATGCGAAGAAAATCGCTAATGTTACATATGTTGAAATTCGTTGAGAGCGAGGTGTTACAGTTAACCCCCAGCTAACGCCAAATGACCATAATCCATTAGCAAAATGGAAAATCGTTGACACAACACCAACAATATAAAATACCATCATACCAGGATTACTTAAAATATCTTGCATCATATTAAAGTCTACTTTTTGACCAAGCGCAGCTTGAATACGTGTTTCCCAAACATGCCATGTAATGAAAATAAGCGTTACAACGCCAGATACACGTTGTAAGACAAACATCCAGTTACGGAAGAAACCGTATCTGCTTACACTCGTTTTGGCAGTAAACGCAATATACAAGCCATAGATAGCATGAAATAGAATAGGTAAGAAGATAATAAAGATTTCAAGTGCGTAGCGAAAAGGTAAGCTCTCCATAAAATGAGCTGCTTGATTAAACGCTTCTTCTCCCTTTGTTGCAAAGTGGTTGACAACCAGATGTTGGACTAAAAATATGCCTACTGGTATGACACCTAGTAAAGAATGTAGTTTGCGATACTGAAACTCTTTGTTCGCTGCCATGTGCGTAATACCCCCCTTAGTTAGATAAACAATGTTAGTGAAAACAAAGCTCCCGAATAAAATAAATAGATTGATACAACAGAAAATGAAAACCTTTGCATTCTCTATTAAAATATGTGACACATCAATTTTACTCCCATCAACATAGAGCGTCAAGATAAGATATTTAAATCTTCATTAAAATATAAATTTATAAAAAATTAAGTTTGTTAACGCTTACTAAGTTGATGTTATAGGATTTTATATTTTTTACACTTCTTATTGTACACCTTTATGTAACCGTTTTCCACAAAAGATTGCGACTTCCTATAAAAGGATATTCATTTTATTGTACAATAATTTTTTACGTATTTCGAAAAGTTATAGATGCAACAACCATCTCATGGACTTTGCTTGATTTATTTTTAAAAATAGATGAGAGAACTGCTCAATTTGTATATAATAGATGTAAAGAAAGAGGGGAAAAAATGAGCAATCAACAAACTGAAACGCAGCAAGAAATCGTTGAAAGTGAAGAAATCAATCAAACCGATACTCCACAAGCACCTACAACTCCTTATTTTGGATACAGCTTACTTCGAGACGTGTTAATTCCAGAGCTTCTTAGCAATGATACGAATGAAATCTCGTACTGGGCAGGAAAACGGTTAGCACGAAAATTTCCACTTTCCTCTATTGAAGAGATTAGCGGCTTTTTTGTGAAAGCTGGCTGGGGACAATTAACCATTTTAAAAACTGAAAAATATAACATTGAAATGGAATTAACAGGTGAAGTTGTCAAACGAAGATTTACTGAGTATCCCAATTCATCTTTCCATCTTGAAGCTGGCTTTGTTGCTGAACAAGTTCAACAGTTAAAAAACTGTCTAACAGAAACTTATTTAACCAACAAAGAAAAAGCCGACAAAGTCCTTTTTTCCGTTCAATGGGATAAAAAAGATATCATTACACCTGAAACTAGAACGGAAAGATATAAAAAATAAAAGCGGGCTGTGCCCGCTTTTATTTTTGAACTTGATAAATATCTTGCTCTTCTAATTCAAAAGCAGTGTGCAAAGTTTCTACCGCTTTGACCATGTCTTTATGTGGCACAACTGTTGATACTTTAATTTCAGACGTACTTACCATTTTCACTTCAATTTCTTCCACAGCTAATACTTCAAACATATCGGCAGCAACGCCTGGGTTTGAAATCATACCCGATCCAACAATCGAAACTTTAGCTAAGCCCCTTTCATGCTCCACTTTTTTATGACCTACTACTTCTTTTAACTGAGCTAGCACAGATAAAGTCGTATCCGTATCTTCTGTTTTAATCGAGAAAGAAATAGATAAACGATTGTCTGACGTCACATTTTGAATAATAATATCCACGTTAACGTGCTCTTTTGCTAATGCTGTAAAAATGGTTGATAATGTCTGAAGTTCATTATTTAGCCCTTCAATTGTGACTCTTGAGATATTATCTTCAAATGCAATTCCTCTTACTACTAAATTCTGTTCCATCGATACTTCCTCCTCAACAATCGTTCCTCTTTCTAATACTAGACTTGACCTTACCTCTAGTGGCACCTGATAGTTTTTTGCAAACTCTACTGCTCGAGGGTGCAATACACCTGCCCCTAGATTTGCAAGCTCTAGCATTTCATCATATGAAATAGACTGCAGTTTACGAGCGTCTTGCACGTAGCGAGGGTCCGTTGTAAATACTCCCGTTACGTCTGTATAGATATCGCACTTATCTGCTTTTAATGCCGCTGCTAAAGCTACGGCTGTTGTATCAGATCCGCCTCTTCCTAACGTTGTAATGCTGTTATCTTCCGACATTCCTTGAAATCCTGCTACGACCACAATATGATTTTCTTTCAAACGCCCTGCAATGGCTTGTTCATTAATCTTGGTGATTCGTGCATTTCCATGCTGAGCTTCCGTACAAATTCCTGCCTGCCATCCTGTATAGGAAGTAGCGTCATAGCCTTTTTCTTGCAGCGCCATTGTAAGGAGAGAAATGGTAACTTGCTCACCGGTTGTTAGTAGCATATCCATTTCTCGTTTACTTGGTTTACTTGTAATTTCTCCTGCTAATCTTACTAATTCATCTGTTGTTTTACCCATTGCTGATACAACCACTACTACTTGATTGCCTTGCTCAACTTCCTGGATAACCCGGTTTGCTACATGCTGAATTCGTTCTGTTGATCCAACAGAAGTTCCACCAAATTTTTGAACGATTAATCCCATAAGTCTCCTCATCCTTTCACTTGTTTTCAATATGATAAAGAGGCGATCTATTGCTTAAGCTCAGACAATAAAAAAAGCAATGAGATGGATATCTCATTGCTTAACGAACGAAAAGTATATAAAACGTTCAATGCCGTGAGATAGCTCTCCAAGAAACACATTCTTGACAATCCTACATTTATTCAACGCAGAACCAGCAAATGACTCTATGAGATGTCATTCACTTCGGCAAATTTTCCTTTCCACATTTGTCTTTAGAGCTCATACTCTTCCAAATGTGTACTCTTAAAATTCGCACCTCTATCTTCACTTCAGTTTAATGAAGTGTCATATGAAATTATGTTCTAGCTTATCAGAGTTTAAACTGGAATTCAATACTAATTTTTTAAGGCTTCAACAATTTGTTCCGCAACCGACCTTGGAACTCCTGCATTTTGAATCTCTTCGATTGATGCTTCCTTCATCTTTTTAACAGATCCAAACTTTTGCAACAACGCTCTTTTACGCTTTTCACCTACTCCTGGAATATTGTCTAATATAGACTGAAAAGCCGATTTAGAACGGACTTGTCGATGAAACGTAATAGCAAAGCGGTGAACCTCATCTTGAATTCGCTGAAGCAAGTAGAATTCTTGGCTGTTACGCTGAAGTGGAACAATTTCAGGAGGATCTCCAATCATTAAATTAGATGTTCTATGCTTTTCATCTTTGACTAATCCAGCTGTTGGAACAAGCAGCCCCAGTTCATTTTCCAAAACATCTTGAACAGCTGCTAAATGACCTTTTCCACCGTCAACAATAAGTAAATCTGGTAAAGGTAAACCTTCTTTTAATACGCGCGTATATCGTCTTCGTACCACTTCACGCATTGAACCATAATCATCAGGGCCTTCAACCGTTTTAATTTTATACTTTCGATATTCTTTCTTTTCAGGTTTACCGTCAACGAAAACGATCATAGCAGAAACAGGATCTGTTCCTTGAATGTTGGAATTATCAAAAGCTTCAATACGATAAGGCGCTTCAATTCCTAGTGCTTGCCCCAACTGCTCGACAGCACCAACCGTACGCTGTTCATCTCGTTCAATTAAATAAAACTTTTCTTTTAAGGCAATTTGAGCGTTTTTTGACGCAAGCTCAACAAGCTCTTTCTTTTTTCCTCGTTTTGGATGCTGAACGTCTACTTCTAAAAGCTGTTCTGCAAGGTTTGCATCTACAGTTGCTGGCACAAGAACTTCTTTAGGCTTTAAGTTTTTTCCGTAAAATTGTCCAATGAACGTTAGGAAATCTTCTTCTGGTTCGTGGTAAAACGGAAACATAGACACTTCGCGTTCCATTAGCTTTCCTTGTCGAATAAAGAAAACTTGTACACACATCCAGCCTTTATCATAAGAATAGCCAAATACATCACGGTTAATAAAGTCATTGAACGTTACTTTTTGCTTCTCCATTGTAGCTTCAATATGAGCAATTTGATCTCGATACTCTTTTGCACGTTCAAAATCTAGCTCTTCTGAAGCTTTCATCATCTTTTCTGTTAATTCAATTTTCACCTGTTCATAACCACCGCTTAGAAAGCGCGTAATATTATCAATAATTTCTTTGTTTTGGCTATCCGTAACGTCATATACACAGGGAGCTAGGCACTGTTCAATATGATAATATAAACATGCTCGATTAGGCATCGTCGTACATTTCCGCAAAGGATAAATGCGATCTAATAGCCGCTTGGTTTCATTTGCAGCCTGAACATTTGGATACGGTCCAAAATATTTTCCTTTATCCTTTTTAATTTTGCGCGTGATGACAAGGCGAGGGTGTTTTTCATTCGTAATTTTAATAAAGGGATACCCCTTATCATCTTTCAGCATAATATTATATTTAGGATCATGCTTTTTAATTAAATTCATTTCTAAAATAAGGGCTTCTAAGTCTGACGACGTCACAATATACTCAAAGTCTACAATATCATTAACCAGGCGCAGCGTTTTTCCATCATGAGACCCTGTGAAATAAGAACGAACTCGATTTTTTAGAACCTTTGCTTTTCCAACATAAATAACCGTTCCATACTTATCTTTCATTAAATAACAACCCGGTTGTTCAGGTAAAATAGCCAGCTTTTCTTTTAAATAAGGATTCATACTGCTCTCCTTCCTTCAATATTTTTAACTTTCGCCAAAACCTTCTTGCTTATCTATATTTATTCTTCATTTATACAAAAATAAAAGGAAACGAACGTTTATTCGTTTCCTTTTATTATATCACTTTTAGAAAAAATGTACGAAACCGTCAATGCGGTATAAAGTAGTAAAAACCTAGCTATCGCTAGGTTTTTTACTTACGCGTGTTTATCAACTAATTCAGCTAGTGCTTCTTTTGGTTGGTAACCAATAACTTGGTCTACCTTTTGTCCATCTTTAAATAAAATTAAAGTTGGGATACTCATTACGCCGTGGCTACCAGCAGTTTCTTGGTTTTCATCCACGTCTACCTTTACGATTTTCACTTTTTCACCGTATTCTTGATCTAACTCTTCAAGAACTGGCGCGATCATTTTACATGGTCCACACCATGGTGCCCAAAAGTCAACAAGAACTAGCCCTGAACCAATTTCATTTGAGAAAGTTTGATCTGTTGCGTGTGCAATTGCCATTGTAATTCCTCCTAAATATATGCTATATCTACATGATAAAGAAAGTATACCACCTTCATATAACAGTGGCTATTTATTTGCTTATACTTTTTAACGTATTCGTAACAACTTATTTACTACATAATACAGGTCGTTCCAGGACATGGAACAGCGATAGACTAGCCAAGCTAAATGGCTTTATATAATACCTGTATCCTATTTTACACACCTTTAAACAATTCATTCATTATTTTCATAAGAAAAGTCTTTTCCACCGTAGCTGGCAGAAAAGACTTTTTCTTATGAGGATTGTACTTTTAATTTTTTAAATTCTTCTGTAAGCAGTGGTACGACTTCAAATAAATCACCGACAATGCCATAATCCGCTACTTTAAAGATGTTTGCTTCTGCATCCTTGTTAATAGCCACGATAACTTTTGAATTAGACATTCCAGCTAAATGTTGAATAGCTCCTGAGATACCGCAAGCGATATAAAGATCTGGTGTTACAACTTTTCCCGTTTGGCCAATTTGAAGTGAGTAATCGCAGTACTCAGCGTCACAAGCTCCGCGGGATGCTCCAACTGCTCCACCAAGCACATCAGCTAAGTCTTCTAGAGGCTTAAATCCATCTTCACTTTTTACACCACGTCCACCTGCAATGACCACTTTTGCTTCTGATAAATCTACCCCTTGAGTGGCTTTGCGAACTACTTCTTTTACAATTGTACGTAGATTTTTAATTTCCACATCAAATGCTTTTACGTCTCCTGTACGATTCGTGTCTTTTTCCAAAGCCGAGATATTGTTTGGACGAATGGTAGCAAAGATAAAGTCTTCTGTAGAAATCTTCTTTTCAAATGCTTTTCCTGAATAGATTGGGCGAGTGAAGACTAAGTTTCCACCTGCTGCTTCAAGTGCTGTTACGTCTGATATTAGCCCCTTATCTAGACGCGCAGCCAATTTAGGTGATAAATCTTTTCCTAAAGCCGTATGACCAAATATAATTGCTTCTGGCTTTTCTTCTTGAATAACAGCCAATAGTGCTTGTGCATAGCCATCAGATGTATAAGAATCCAAGTCATCATGCTCGGTTACAATTACTCGGTTTGCTCCGTAATGAATGAGTTCGTCTCCTAAATTTTTCACTCCTTTACCAACAAGAACGCCAACGACTTCTCCACCTTCAGCAACCGTTGCGCCTGCAGCAATTGCTTCAAATGATACGTGCCGTAATGCACCTTCTCTTGCTTCTCCTAACACCAATACTTTGCGTCCCATTTCAATTCCCCCATTATCTTAAGCTTTTTTTAAACTACTTTTGCTTCTGAATGCAATAGCGTAACCATCTCTTTTACTTGATCTTGAATATCGCCACTCAAAACGCGTCCTGCTTCTTTTTTAGGTGGTAAATAAATTTCGATTGTTTTTGTTTTTGCTTCTACATCACCTTCATCTAAATCTAAATCATCTAACTCCAGTTCTTCCAGCGGCTTCTTTTTTGCTTTCATAATGCCTGGTAAAGATGGATAGCGTGGCTCATTTAGACCTTGTTGCGCCGTAACCAGTAGCGGTAAAGTTGTCTCAATAACTTCTGAGTCACCCTCTACATCTCGTACAACTGTTACGTTTGTTCCATCGATATCAAGCTTTGTTGCCGTAGTAACGTACGGAATTTCTAATAGTTCAGCGACACGCGGACCAACTTGGCCTGATCCTCCGTCGATTGCCACGTTCCCTGCTAAAACTAAATCCGGCGATTGATCTTTTAAATACTGCGCTAAAATTTTAGCTGTCGTATACTGATCCCCATACTCTACGTCGTCTTCAATATTGATCAGCACCGCTTTATCAGCTCCCATTGCAAGTGCTGTACGAAGCTCTTTTTCTGCTTCTTCGTTTCCTACCGTTACAACCGTAATTTCTCCCCCATGCTTATCTTTCAGCTGAATTGCTTCCTCTACTGCATATTCATCGTAAGGGTTAATAATAAACTCTGCTCCATCTTCTGCAATTTGACCATTTTGTAAAGCAATTTTCTCCTCAGTATCAAATGTTCTTTTTAATAAAACATAAATATTCATTTATTTCCCCTCCTAAAGATAGTTACTTTCCAACAAACTTTGGCTCTCTTTTTTCAATAAAAGCCGTAACCCCTTCTTTTGCATCCTCCGTGTTGAATGCGCTTCCAAAAAGTTGTGCTTCTTTTTCTACTCCCTCGTAATAACGACTCGTTTTTGTATACTGTAGTAATTCAAGGGTCGCTTTTACAGAACTTGGGCTCTTTTTAGCAATTACTTCCGCTATCGCCGTTACTTTTGAATGAAGTTCCTCCTCATGGTAGGAAGCATTGGCTAATCCAAGGGTTACCGCTTCTGTTCCCTTGATTGGCCTGCTTGTTAGCATCATTTCACATGCCTTAGCAGCTCCCACATAGCGTGGCAGTCGCTGGGTACCTGCAAATCCCGGAATGATTCCAAGCTGGAGTTCAGGTAGGCCAAGCTTTGCATCATGCGTAACAAATCGCATGTGACAGCTCATCGCTAATTCTAACCCTCCTCCAAGAGCCGTTCCATGAATCATGGCAATAATAGGCTTTGGATAATTTTCAATATACTCAAATAAGTTTTGACCTTTTTTAGCTAAATTTTCATATTGAGTGGATTGTTGTAAGGAAGTAAACTCTTTAATATCGGCTCCTGCGCAGAAAAAGCGCCCTTCACCTTTTAGAATAATAACTCGAGTTTCCTCAATCTCTTCGTACTTTTTTAGTAGTTGTGAAAGCTCTTGTAATACGCCTTGAGACAGCGCATTAGCAGGTGGGTTGTTAAATGTAATAAACGTTATTCCTTCAATTGTTTCACTATACAAAGCGCTCAATTCTACTCACCTCTTGCTTCAATTTATGTAGAGCATAAGCTCTCCCCATTAAAGCGGAGAGCCACTGCATCCATTCATTAATAAATAGTGTACTTTTTTAGATAGTTCGCTTAATTCGTAACGCTGATCATTCATCACCCATGTAGTGACCGTTTCATCAATCGTCCCAAATATCATTTGGCGGGCCAAGCGAATATCCAAGTTTTCTGGAAACTCTCCTGTTTCGATTCCCTTTTGAAGGATGGTATCAATAACAGTAAGGTAATCTTTTAATACATCATTAATTTTCAAGCGAAGCTCTTTATTTGATTGTCTTAACTCTAACTGTGTGACAACCGCTAATGAATAATCACTTGCTAAGAATGAGAAATGTTTATCAATTAACATATATAGGCGTTCAGAAGCAGTGTTTACTTCAACAATTTCTTCCTGTACCTTTTCAATAAACTGTCCCATCTTTTCTTGAAATAAAGAAATTAATACATCTTCTTTATTTTTAAAGTATAAATAAATCGTTCCATCAGCTACTCCTGCTTGCTTAGCAATCTTTGAAACCTGAGCATTATGGTAGCCGTTTTCAGCAATAACAATTACTGCTGCATCAATAATTTGCATGTACTTTGGCTTATTTCTTTTCAATCTAAATACGCTCCTTTAAAATATGAATGATGATTCATTCATATTTTTATAATAAAGAAATAAGATGATTCTGTCAATTGTGTTTTATAAAAAAAGAGACGACGTTTATCACGTCGCCTTTTTTTGGCTTTCCTTTTCTTCCTCAACGAGTGCTCTTCTTAAAATCTTTCCGACTGCTGTTTTCGGAAGTTCTTTTCGAAACTCGTATACCCGAGGAACTTTGTATGCCGCTAAATATTGACGTGAAAAAGTATTTAATTCTTCTTCTGTACATGATACACCATTTTTTAGAACAATGTAAGCTTTTACTGTTTCTCCTCTGTATTCATCTGGAATTCCAGCAACAACGACTTCTTGCACTTTCGGGTGCTCATACAGTACCTCCTCAATTTCACGAGGATAGATATTATATCCACCTGCAATAATCATATCTTTTTTACGATCTACAATATAGAAGAAGCCATCTTCATCCATGTAACCAACATCACCTGTTTTCAGCCACCCATCTTGTAACACAGCTTCGGTTTCATCAGGACGATGCCAATATCCTTTCATAACCTGTGGACCTTTTACTACAATTTCACCAATTTCATTAATTGGCAATGCTTCGCCTGTTTCAAACGAGATAATTTTGGCATCTGTATCTGGCCAAGGAACACCGATACTCCCTCTAATTCTCTTCTCCCAAACAAAATTAGAGTGTGTAACTGGAGATGTCTCAGTTAAACCGTAACCTTCTACTAACTTCCCTCCCGTTATTTCCTCAAATTTTTCCTGTACTTCAACAGGGAGCGGTGCAGAACCACTAATACATGAATCAATGGATGATAAGTTGTATTTGCTGAGATCAGGATGATTTAATAACGCAATATAAATAGTTGGAGCACCTGGAAACAAAGTAGGACGCTGCTTATGAATTGTTTTTAAAACGCTTTCCACATCAAATTTCGGTAATAAAATCATTTCATATCCTTCTAAAACAGATAAAATGAGTACCGTGGTTAAACCATATACGTGAAAAAACGGTAGGATTCCAAGAATTTTTTCATGACCTTGTTTGCACCGATAAAGCCAATGAGAGCACATTGTTGCGTTCGTTACTAAGTTTTTATGAGTAAGCATAACTCCCTTTGGAAATCCAGTTGTTCCACCAGTATATTGTAATAAGGCAATATTTTCATTAGAAGTAACGTCATATACAAAGGTTTCCGATTCTCTTTTACGCTTCATAATAGTTGGGAATAGATGCGTATCACCCATATGCTCAACTTGAACAGTTATAGCTTGCTGCTTTTTTTGTACATAAGGATATAATAGATTTTTCGGGAATGGTAAGTAGTCTTTAATTGAAGTTGAAATAACATGTTTAATTTTTGTTAACGCTTTCACTTTTGAGATGCGCGGATACAATAGATCTAAAGCAATGATACATGTTGCTCCTGAATCATTTAATTGATACTCTAATTCTCTTTCTGTATACAACGGATTGGTTTCAACAACAATTCCTCCTGCCAAGAGAACTCCATAAAAAGAGATAACAGCTTGAGGACAATTTGGCAACATTATGGCGACTCGATCTCCCTTTTGTACACCTATTTCCTTGAGGTATACAGCCAAAGTAATTGCTTGCTCATATAGTTCATGAAACGTGAGTCGCTTGCCTAAAAAGTGCACAGCACACTTATGTGGATTCTTCTTAGCTGCTTCCTCAAAAAGCTGAGCTAACGTCTTTTCACTGTATGCAAGTGAATGAGGTATTTCAGATGGGTACTGAGAAACCCATGGTTTATCAAGCATACTGCTCCCTCCTTTATTTTTTAAATTTTCTTTCTTCTTAAAGTATACTACTTTTGAATCAGTGATTAGCATGACAAATAGTTATAAAAAAAGAGAAGAGATTTTCACTCTTCTCTTGTCTAACTAATTTATGAAAAAAACAACAAATAAATAAGGCCAATCACTATAAACAATCCGCATAATCCAATCAATACTTTTGCCAATAGTTCCATGTCTCTGCTCCCCTATCCAATTCCTGCACCAATGACAAACGACATGCCAACAGAAATAATCAATGAAATTAAGCCGACCGCGCGATTATCATTTTCAATCTCGTCGTCAATTCGAAACTTTGGTGTTAAAAACTCAAAGATAAAGTAGCTGATTAACAAAAGAACAAACCCATAGATTCCCCAGCCCAGCATTGTAAATAAATTATCATTATGCTCGATGGAATACTTAAAAATATTGGCTAAGCCAAATATTTTACCTCCTGTAGCCATGGCAACTGCAAGGTTCCCTTTTTGAATTTCTTCCCAGTTTTTATATTTTGTTACAAGTTCGAAAATCGCTAAAAATACAACAATACTTAATATAACAACGCTGTAGTAAGCCGCTGATTCCACATAAGGATCTTTCCAAAAATTATCCATTCCTTGCAGCTCTCCTCCCCCTCATCTTCTCTATTACTTAAATTCTACGACAGTAACACCTGTCCCTCCTTCACCAGCTTCGCCAAAACGAGCTGATTTAACTGAACGGTGGTTCTTTAAATATTCTTGCACACCTTTTCGTAAAGCACCAGTTCCTTTTCCATGAATAATAGATACGCGTGGATAACCTGCAAGAAGCGCATCATCTAGATATTTTTCAACTCGACTAAGTGCATTTTCGTATCTTTCTCCTCTAAGATCAAGTTCTAAGCTAACATGATAATCTTTACCTTTTACCGTTGCAAGAGGCTTTGTTTCAACAGGTTTTGGTGAGCTGATGTACTCTAGGTCTTTTTCTTTTACTTTCATTTTCATAATACCAATCTGAACTTGCCACTCATTACTTCCTGTCCGCTCAAGTAACGTACCTTTTTGTCCCCATGTCACAACTTTCACTTCGTCGCCCGGAGACAGGACTCTCTCTTGCTTTTTAGGTTTAGAAACTTGCTTTTTACTTTTCTCCAATGTAGGGACCGCATCTTCTAGGCGTTTTCTTGCTTCAATCAGCTCATGCTCTTTAATCGATGCTTGCTGATTTTTTTGCATTTGGCGTAAATTCCGAATAATGTTTTCCGCTTCTTGTGATGCTTCCTTAATTGTATCTTCAGCTTTCTTTTCTGCTTTTTCATATAGCTTATCGCGCTGTTCATTGAATTCAATAATTTGACGCTGAAGCTCTTGATGAAGCTTTTCAGATTCCTTACGTAATGTTTCCGCTTCAGCTAGTTCAGCTTCCGATTTACGTCTGCTCTCTTCAAGGGACGCAATCATGTTTTCCACTTTATTTGTCTCAGAACCAATATAGCTTTTAGCATGATTGATAACCTTATCTTCTAGCCCTAATCGCTTTGAAATTTCAAATGCGTTACTTCGTCCTGGTACACCAATTAATAGCTTATAAGTTGGGCTTAGCGTTTCAATATCAAACTCAACGCTCGCATTCACAACACCGGCACGGTTATATCCATATGCCTTTAGTTCTGGATAATGAGTGGTTGCAACTACTCTTGCACCGCACCCATATACTTCATCCAAAATCGAAATAGCTAGCGCTGCTCCTTCTTGAGGGTCTGTACCGGCTCCTAGCTCATCAAATAAAACAAGGCTTTCGCTATCTACCTTCTTTAAGATATCCACAATATTAACCATATGAGAAGAGAACGTACTTAAGCTTTGTTCAATTGACTGCTCATCTCCAATATCGGCAAATACGTGCTTAAATACCGCCATCTCTGAACCGTCTAGCGCTGGAATTTGGAGGCCAGCTTGAGCCATTAGTGTAAATAAACCAATTGTTTTTAGCGTAACGGTTTTACCGCCTGTATTAGGACCTGTAATCACAATCGACGTATAGTCATCACCAATCTCAATATCGTTGGCTACCACTTCATCTTGCGAAATCAGAGGATGCTTTGCTTTAAATAACTTGATGTAGCCTCGGTCATTCATCTTTGGTTTTGAAGCTTTTAACTCGTGACTATAACGTCCTTTAGCAAACATAAAATCTAATTCACCGAGTAAATAAATGTTTTGTCTTAGCTCATTTGCTACTTCTGCCACTTGAGTCGTGAGCTCAATTAAGATTTTTTCGATTTCTTGCTTTTCTTTCATTTTCGCTTCTTGCAATTCATTATTTAACGTAACAATTGCTTGCGGTTCAATAAATAGCGTTGCACCTGAAGATGACTGATCGTGAACGATACCTCCATAAGCACTGCGATACTCTTGTTTTACTGGAATAACGAATCGGTCATTTCGAATCGTTACAACCGTATCTGAGAGCATTTTTTGAGCAGAAGATGAGCGCACTAAACTCTCTAGCTTTTGACGAATACGTGATTCAGTCGAACGAAGCTTTTGACGAATGCCTCTCAGCTGTTCGCTAGCACCGTCTAGAACCGTGCCATTTTCATCAATGCTCATCTTAACCGCTTGCTCTACTTCTGGCAGGGGTACCAACTTTTCGATATGTTCTTGGATGATTGGAATCTGGACGTCTTCGTCTTCTACTAATTGCTCAACAAATTGTTTTAATTGTCTCGCTGCATAGATTGTGCCAGCAATATCTAAGAGTTCATTTGGACTTAACGTTCCTCCAATTTCAGCTCGCTTTACGCTTTGTCTTACATCCGAAACTCCACCGAGAGGTGCATGTCCACGAAGTCTTAGAACTGTTGTGGCTTCATCTGTAGCATCCTGCCATTTTAAAACCTGTTCATAGTCTGTAGATGGAACAAGCTGATCTACTTTTTCTTTCCCTAAAGATGAGGCAACTTTTGTAGCTAGCTGTTCTTTTACTTTATTAAATTCAAGCACTTGAAAGATCCTTGGTTGCAAAATAAATTCCTCCTGATAATTATTACTCTTTGTGGCGGTTTAAAAACACCTTTAACTCATCTAAACTATACGTATTTAACACTGTTTGGGGCTTTAACCATCCCTTTACGCCAGTAGATACGCCAACCTTCATGTCTTCTAACATCTCGAGGTTGTGAGCATCTGTATTAATAGCAATTTTCACTCCTGCTTCTTGTGCTTTCTTAATGTGCTCTGCTGCTAAATCCAAACGATTTGGGTTTGCGTTTAATTCAAGAGCAGTATCGGTTTCTTTAGCAAGTGAAATTAACAAATTAATATCCACATCATACCCTTCTCTTCGACCAATTAAGCGTCCCGTTGGATGTGCAATTAAATCTACGTGTTGATTTGTTAACGCGTTTTTCAAACGCATCATAATGTCTTCACGAGATTGTGAAAAACTTGAATGAATAGAGGCAATGACAAAATCCATTTCAGCTAATAGCTCATCTTCATAATCGAGCGTCCCGTCTGGTAAAATGTCCATTTCAATTCCTGCTAGAATCGTAAAATCCGTATATTTTTCATTTAACCTCTTTACTTCTTCTCGCTGCTTACGAATGCGCTCTGGCGTTAATCCGTTAGCTACTTTTAAATACTGTGAGTGATCGGTAATCGCCATATACTCATAACCTTTTGCTCGGCAAGCTTCAGCCATTTCTTCAAGAGAGTAACCTCCATCACTCCACGTTGAGTGCATATGTAAGTCGCCTTTAATATCATCATGCTTTAAGAGCTCTTGATTCTTTGTAAATATGTCTACTTCACGTCCATCTTCTCTAACCTCAGGTGGAATAAATGCTAGTCCAAAATGATGATAGAACGCTTCTTCTGTTTCAAATGTTTGGATTTCACCTGTCTCTATGTTTTCCACACCGTATTCACTAATCTTCTCCCCGTTCTCCTTAGCTAATTGACGCATACGAACATTATGATCTTTGGAACCAGTAAAATGATGAAGCGTTGTAACAAAAGCTTGATCTTCAACAAGACGGAAGTCAACGGATACGTCGTAGTCATAGCCGAGCGTCACAGAAACTTTTGTATCTCCATTTGAAATGATATCTTTAACAAGCGGCAATGACACAAGCTGTTCTCGAACAGCTGCTGGGTTTTCCGTTGAAATAATAAAATCTAAATCCTTTACCGTTTCTTTCATTCGTCTAATACTTCCAGCTTGTGAATATCGAATAATATCTGTCATCGCTTCTAATTGTCCTAGAATTTCTTCAGCAATTGGTAGCATAAATGCAAGTGGTAACCGCTCTGGTCTTTTTCCATATTCCGCGATTGCGGCTAAAATCTTTTCTTCTGTTTTCTTACCAAAGCCAGCTAATCCCTGAACTTTTTCATTATGACAAGCTTCTTCTAGTGAAATGATGTCCACAATGTCTAGCTCTTTATATAACTTTGCAATCTTTTTTCCACCTAATCCAGGAAGTTTTAAAAGCGGTACCAGCCCTTCTGGCACTTCTTTTTTCAATTCGTCTAATACGGATGACTGGCCTTTTTCTCTAAATTCTTCAATTACCGTCGCTGTACCTTTTCCAATTCCTTGTAGAGCTGTTACGTCTTCAATATCACTTAGGCTACGCTCATCGCTCTCAAGCGCTGCCGCAGCTTTACGAAAAGCAGAAATCTTAAATGGATTATCTCCTTTTAACTCCATATATGTAGCAATAGTCTCTAAAAGTTTAATAACATCTTTTTTATTCATTATTCAACCTCGATTCAAGATTTATATGTATGAGTGCGGTCTATATTTACTTGTACTACTTTGACACCAAAAAGCTTTATTTACGTTTGGTCCTTCTTTATTATTGTAAAACAAAAAAAGAGGATTTCAAAAGTATTATGCCACTTCTGAGCAATCCTCTCCACTGTCTATTTAAATTACTTGCTTATACCATACCGTATTCTGTCCACAAATCTTGAATAACAGATGATAAATAAGGTGTATTTTCAACTATATTTGTGGCAATTGCTGACTGCTGAATCGCCGTTTGTACGTCATTTACAGGAAGAACCGCCCCCAGATAGAGTAGAATGAATACGAGAACGTAAACCTCTACGAAGCCCAATGCTCCTCCTCCCCATCTATTCAGTTGACGTAAGATCGGAAGATCCGTTAAAGCAGTTAGCACAGAACCAACCATGCGTAAAACAAGACGGGTAACAAAGAACAAAATCGCAAAAGCTATCATGCGATAAAAAGCATCTTCAAGAAACGCAGGATCTAATACAAATGATGCAACGCTTTGCTGTTGCATATTTGGAAACGGAATTAACAAACGTAGTCGAGGTGCTAAATCTGCGCTAAAAATATAGGCTACAATAAACGCTACGGCAAAGCTCACAAGGTGAACGATTTGTAGTATTAGACCGCGTTTTAATCCAGTAACAAATCCTAACAGCAGCAGGATAACTAAAATAATGTCTAACATTAGAAGTCTCATTCCTCTTTCTGATGAAGTTTTTTTTCTAACATTTCATATTCCTCTTTGAGCTTTACATACTCATTCACAATATTGACCGCAGTTAGAACAGCTAATTTATTAATGTCTAAATACGGATTTTTTTTGCTAATCTCCCTCATTTTATCATCAACAATCGAAGCTACCAGTCGGATATGACTAGTACTTTCTGTTCCAACGATTTTATAAGGCTGACCATATATATCAACTGTCGCACGTGTTTTATCTTGTCCTGACACGAGAAAGTCCTCCGTTCCACAAAAAATCCTAATCAATATCATATCATGAAGAAGACTGCAATGGAAACATATCAATATTTACGTTATTATAAAAAATAGACATTTATTTGTAAAATAAGTTGACTAATCAGCTTATCGACAATGAAAGGTGGAGACATATGTCACACGTTGTTTTAACTTTATCATCTGATGACATCTTCAAAATGAAAACATTTTACACTCCGCACTTACAGGCTAAAGTACCTGCCGGTGCAATATTTACTGCAAAGACAGGTAACAGCTCAATCACCGCTTATAAATCTGGAAAAGTACTGTTTCAAGGGAAAGGTGCGGAAGTAGAAGCTGTGAAATGGGGCAACACAACCGCACCAATTAAAAAGCAAATTTCTAAAACTAAAGCCGTTTTACCTCCAAACTTTAGTGAGCTATCGGTAATTGGTTCTGATGAGGTAGGAACTGGTGATTACTTTGGTCCAATGACGGTTGTTGCTGCATACGTTAAAAAAGAACAAATTCCATTATTGAAAGAGCTCGGTGTCCGCGATTCAAAAGATTTAACCGACCAAAAAATTATTTCCCTTGCTCAGCAATTAATAAAAATTACTCCTTACAGCTTGCTCGTCCTACATAATGAAAAGTATAATACTTTCCAAGAACGAGGTATGACACAAGGAAAAATGAAAGCACTTCTTCATAATAAAGCAATTTTAAACGTGCTGAATAAGCTTAGTCCTGAAAAGCCAGACGGCATTTTAATTGATCAATTTGTTGAAAAGAATACTTATTACAAACATATCGCTAATGAAAAAGCAATAGCTAATGAAAACGTATATTTTAGTACGAAAGGCGAGGGCGTACATTTAGCAGTAGCTGCTGCTTCTATTATTGCAAGGTATGCCTTTTTAAAACAGATGGATAAGCTTTCAGAAACGGTCGGTATGACCATTCCTCGTGGCGCAGGCAAACAGGTGGATATTGCAGCTGCCTCCATTATTAAAAAGCACGGAGTTAAAGGTTTACATTCCATTGCTAAAACTCACTTCGCAAATACAGAAAAAGCTTTAGCTTTAGTAAAAAAATAAAG
>NZ_BCVD01000036.1 GCF_001591565.1 Priestia flexa NBRC 15715
TTTTACTTATTGATATTCCATTAACCAATAGCGTTCAGATACAGGGCCTTCTTCAACCACTTGCACCCACCCCTTCTTCTTATAAAACAGCAGCGCTTTGTCATTTTTTGATACGCACTTCAGACGCAGTGGCGGATTCATTTTTTGAATGGATGCATCTACTAACGCGGTTCCAACACCTTTTCTTGAATAATCGGGATGCACAAATAAGCAGTGAATAAAATTATCAGGAAGATCCAAAGAGACAAACCCCACAACTTTATCATCAAGCTCAGCAACTAGTAGATGTTCACCTACCATATCCCTATCAAAATCCTCAAGCTGAAAGGCTTCAGCTTTCATCCAATGAAAGTGGTGACTGCGAGATTCCAAATAAATAAATCGCAATTTCCTTCCCCCTTAAATATTAAAGCGATATCCCGCTCCCCAAATTGTCTCTAAGTACTGAGGCTGGGCAGGGTTTTGTTCAATTTTCTCACGCACTTTTCGTACATGCACCGTAACAGTTGAAATATCTCCAGTCGAATCAAACCCCCATAAGTTTTCAAACAGTTGTTCTTTGCTAAGTACTTGGTTTGGATGAGTAATAAGAAATAATAATAAATCGAACTCTTTTGTGGTAAATGTTACTTCCTGATTATAAACGAAGACGCGACGGGCTAGCTTATCCAATTCAATATGATGAACTTTAATTAGTTTTTTTGTGTGATTGCGCTCGCTCAAGCGCTCATAGCGAGATAAATGCGCTTTTACTCTTGCTACAAGCTCTCCAGGGCTAAATGGCTTTGTGATATAATCATCCGCACCCAGCCCAAGACCTCTAATCTTATCGATTTCTTCTTTTTTAGCTGATACAAGTAGAATAGGTATATCTTTTACCGCTCGAACTCGTTTGCACACTTCAAATCCGTTTAGCTTTGGGAGCATAATATCTAAAATGATTAGGTCAAACTCTTCGTTTAAAGCTCTTTCTAAACCTTCTTCTCCGCTATGCTGCACATGTGCTTCAAACTGGTTAATTTCTAAATAATCACGCTGTAACTCTGCAATACTTGGCTCATCCTCAATTAGTAATATACGCTTCACTCTTGCTATCACCTCTATTTAGTTATTTTTCGCAAAGAAAAATAGATGCTTGTTTCTTTATGTAATGTACTTGTTGCCCAAATTGATCCACCGTGCGAGTCAATGATTTGTTTGGCAATTGCTAGCCCTAGACCACTTCCACCCGTCTGCGTATTTCTCGATTCTTCAGCTCGATAAAACTTGTTAAATATGTAAGGAAGCGCTCTCGGCTCGATACCGCACCCGTTGTCTACTATTCTTACAATTACTTCACTTTCATTTTCACTGAGCACCAGTTCAATACGCTTATCCTCTTTATCCATAAATTTGATGCTATTTGTAATTAAGTTCATTATTACTCGCCGCAGCTTATCTGTATCTACTTTTACATAAGCTCTTTTAGAAAGCGTTGTATAAAAGCGTAATAGCACTCCTTTTTCTTCTAACTCAAATTGCAGCTCCTGGTTGAGGTTCTCCATAAAATCATTAATATTCACGGTTTCAAAATGAAACGGTACTTCATGCAAATCTAGTTTAGAAAATAAAAAGAGCTCGTCAATTAAGCTATTCATATCCTTTGCTTTTGTAGAAATTGTTGATAAGTATTTTTCAAGCTTTTCAGGTGTGTTGGCTACGCCATCTTGTATCCCTTCAACATAACCAATGATTGAGGTAATCGGCGTCTTTAGGTCATGTGAGATGCTTGACAGCAGCTGCTTACGATTTTCTTCATAATGAACCTGAAGGTCAATAGATGATTGCAGCTTTTTTCTCATTTCTTCAAAAGAATTGGTTAACTCATTTATTTCATCTTTGGAATTGTGCTTATACGGTATTGAGAAATGAACGTCTCCTTGACGAATGCGTTCAGCTGCTCGCTTTAATCTATAAATTGGCTTAATAACGCTTCTGGACACAACATAGTTAACAAAACCAATGATCACCACAAATAAAAGCAAGAGAAAAATAAATAAAAACGGAAAAACTTTATGAACAATTCCAACGTAAGGGCTAATGCTTCGTAAAACAAAAACAGTTCCTTCATCACGATTTGGAAAGAAAAAATCTAATTTGATGTATGAATAAAACTTATTTTTAATTCGAATAATGTCTTGTTCATATGTAGCTGATTTTGTACTTTTTTCATTAAAATGCGGCAGCTCTTTGTCCACTGTTCGCTGATCTATAGAGAACGATGAGTACGTCACTTCTTCATTCTTTCTGACAATTACATCAATGCCTTCTTGCTCATAACTTTTAATTATTTGCTGATTTAAAAGTTGATTTGGGTCCTCTTGACTCAGCAGCTTTACATTTAAAAATGTCGTTTCTTCTTCCGGTGTTAAGAGCTTATATACATATGCATTGGAGTATGTTTTTTGCAGAAAGTTAGCATCCCCTGTAATTGAAAAAAACACTAAGAAGCCAAAAAGCAAAAGCAGAAGCACAAAAACTAAAACCATGCTAAGATAGGTTAATAAAAAGCGAAGTTTTAATGACATGTCCACATCCTTTCTTCTTGCCGAAAAAGAAATTATTATTAAACTATTTTGATAATTAAACCATATCACAAAAAAAATTAAGAATCTCTTAATATGGTCCTACATTACAATTATTTACATTTCATTCATGTTATTCATTCATTTTTGTATACGGAGGGTTCACACATTGCAGTTCATGAAAGCAAATTTTAGCCATATAAACAGTATTTCAACATTATATATTGATAGTTGGAAAACCACTTATCGCGATCTAGTTCCAGACTCTTATTTAGAAAAGCTCTCCTATCAAGAAAGCGAAGAAAAGTGGAGCAATTTTTTACAGAAGGACGGGGCTTCTATTGTAGCAGCCTTCAGCGATCAGCAAACTATCGTTGCTTTTGGTGCGTATGAACAATACAGCCACTCATCACATAAAGGTGAATTGGTTGCATTATACATTTCAGAAGGCACACAAGGCCAAGGACTTGGAACCTTGTTAATGGACTTTATTAAAAGGGACCTTTATTCCTTAGGCGTCCAGTCAATCGATATTTGGGCCTTAGGAAAGAATAAGCGTGCAGTCAACTTTTACAAACGTCAAGGGGCACGGTTCGTAAAAAACCAGCCCCACGAATTTGACGAGGTATTTTTAGACGACGTTTTATACACCTATGATCTTACAAACAACAAGACGTGCCGCTCATAGCAGCACGTCTTGTTATTGAAATCGTTTAATTCGTACAAGAACTGGCTGAACGGACCACGTCCAAAATAAATTACCTTGGCTCATTATTAGTCGATCAAACCACTGTTCAAAAGTCATATGTAAGTTCACCGCTTGCTCAACCGGCTCATATTTGCTTTTAATTATGACTGAGTGCTCGCTTGCTTCTACTCTTCGGAGTAAAATCTCATTCTGATTGACAGCTCCAATAGTTATATAGTCTTCACTACATTGACTCTCCGTATCTTCCAAACGGTATAAGACAACGCTGTTTTCTACTAGATTTGACTCAAATAAGCGACAGCCGTTCGTTTCCCTTAAAAATTCTCGGTAGTCTTTTGGCATAACGCACCTATGCTTTTGTTCAAATTGATGAATTATTTCTTCTACTAAACCCTCGTAAAATGTGCACGTGGTGAAATTAACTTCTCCATTCCCTTTATAAACTTCAATTACATCGTTATTTTCCCATAGCCTTTGTTTTAGTGCGTTTATTGTTTTTTTGACCATAAGATCCTCCTATTTTTGGATTGAACAAAAAAACATACATACACTAATTACACAAATGGGTTCTTAATTCCTTCTTTCACTTATAAATACAGCTACCATTAAATACTTTCTCCCTTATTTTAAAAGTAAAAATTTATTCAGAATTCAACACATCAAAACTTTTTCTTTTATGAAAATATAGCTACAATACAACCTACAGGAAAGGAGTTACGATAATGGCAGTATCTGAAAACTTATCGATTCAGTTTGAAGATTATCCGCAGCTAACTTTTATACCGCTCGGTCGCAAAAACAAAACGGTGCGCTCATTGAGTACAAAAAAACAAAAGCATTACTCACTCGTTTGAACGAAGCTGTTTTATTAGCTCTTCAAACATATTCCATAGATGAGCAATTGCTTCTTAATTCGTTTTTATATAATAATGCAGCTGACGGTTTTCCTATTCCAATTGACCGAATGGAAACAATTTATCCACACCTTTGGAAACCACAGTCGTTTCTAATGAAGAAATTGAGCTGTCACTACCCTACTTTTCTAAATGGAACGTTGAATCACATACTGCACTGTTTCAAACAATGGAAGCCTATGTTGCCTTATTAAATGAAAGTGGCATACATCAGCAGCTTGATGGATTTTCATCTATGTACAAACAGGAATTAAATCAGATTCAAAAAGAACCAGTAGAAGTACCGATAATGGTCCAAAAGAAACCACTTTCTTCTCTGTCTTTTTATAAGCTTCTAGAATTGATAGAGCTACTACAGGATTCTCAAACACAAGAAGTTTATTTCCAAGTAGTTGAAGGTCAATCAACAAACAGTATGCGCCAAAAAGGCTTAACAAACTTACACGCACACGACCTCTTGAACAACGTGAAGCGAAAGCATATTATAACGGTATTTGACCAACTTCAACATTTAAATCTCATAACAAAGAATAGCCGAAGCTTTACGCTGACTCCTAAAGGTCGTCGAATTTATCAACTGTTAACAGCTAAACATGCTTCTGCTAGCTAACCGATTCGGTTCAGCTAGCATTTTTTCTAGCAATTACTCTATTATGTTCGAAAATGTCCTCATATTTCCTTTCCATTCCTCATAAACTAGTTACTAGATTCAGAAGCGGTCTTGAAGGGAGTAAGCGATATTGAAATCTAGTAACGATAACCGTGCTAACTTTTTTGTTCTCACATATAGAATGATTATGGTCATTATATGCGTTGTTGTCCTCATTTCTTCAGCAGTCTTTGTAGTAAGCTACTCCGCATTCAAAGAGCAGTTTCATTCATCGATTGTGTATCAGACGTTATCAAAACATAAAGCAGAAACTCTATATTATTTAATGAGCCAAGAAAATCAGCATTTTAAGAAAGCGTTTGACGATAATTTTTCTACGCCTTCTTTATCTTCCACTCTACTAGAACTTTCCACTAGCATACGAACACAAGATGCGAGAAGCTTATTTGGATCTGAAATTCCAGGTTTTAGCATTTTCGACTCGAATTTAATTATTGCGGGTGAAGGAACTAATTTTACAAACTTTCCAAAAGAATCAGCTCCTCCAATCGAAGAAGTGTTAAAGGAAAGAGAAGTAGACAAGGAAGAAGTTGAACAACCTTCTACGGAAAAGGAAAAAGAGCAAGAAGAAAAGCCTCCAGCTAACACAACAAATGGACGAAAAGTCGTCTATATCTACCATACGCACAGCTGGGAGTCCTATTTGCCTTTACTAGGTTTAGAAGGCGATGGTAATGCTGATAAAGCAGCCGATAGTAAAACTAATATTAGCATGGTCGGAGAAATGCTAGGGAGAGAATTAGAATCACAAGGTATTGGTGCTGAAGTCGACACAACAAATATTGGCGCAAAGCTAAATGAAAAGGGTTGGAAAACACCGCGCTCTTATGCGATGTCTCGTACTATCGTACAAGAAGCCATGGCACAGAATAAAGATTTAACCTACCTTATTGACCTGCATCGAGATTCCCTTCGTAAAAAAGATACAACGATTCAAATTAATGACAAGTCGTATGCACGCGTCATGTTTGTATTGGGAAAAGAAAATCAAAACTTTGAGCAAAACTTAAAGCTTTCAAAAGCGCTTCATGAAGGGTTAGAAAAGAAGTATCCTGGATTAAGTCGTGGTGTACTCGGTAAAAGCAAAGCGAGCGGAAATGGAGTTTACAACCAAGATTTATCCACTAATGCTATTCTCATTGAAATGGGTGGCGTTGATAACAATATGGAAGAATTAACGAATACCGTAAAAGCGCTAGCAGATGTTCTCAGTGAATTTTACTGGGATGCTGAAAAGGTTAACGGAAATGAATCATAAGAAAAAGCTGCCAAGAGGCAGCTTTTTCTTATGATGTAGCGGGTAGTTGAATACTAACAACGGTCCCTTCATAATCATTTGCAATACTCATAAAGCCTTGATGCTCTTTAATAATGCTTTGACAAATAGAAAGACCTAACCCTACCCCTTCATCTTTCGTTGAAAAAAAGGGATCTCCAATTTTATTAATAATCGACAACGGAATACCAGGACCGCTATCTTTTATAAACAAACAGACCGTATCCTCTTTGTTTTGAACGTAAACTGCTATTTTCCCATTATGACCAATCGCTTCAATAGCATTTTTTATAATATTTAAAAACACCTGCTTTATCTGTGAAGCATCAAGCCATAACTTCGGCACGTAGTCGTCCGTTTCCAAGCAGATAGAAATATTATGTAGGTTCGCTTCGCTTTGCAATACGCCAATTGTTGCTTGCATAACGTCAGTAATGGAAGTTAGTGTTTTTTTAGGCGCAGTGGGCTGCGTGACTAGTAAAAAGTCACTGATAAGCTCATTCATTCTATTTAATTCTGTTAACACAAGATCTTTAATATGACTACTGGTTTGGTTGTGCTCTTCAAATAGAAATTGGATAAAGCCTTTTACCGACTGCATAGGATTTCTAATTTCATGAGCTAAACCAGCGGCAAGTTGACCTACAAGCGCTAACTTATCTAAATGCTGTATTTTCTCTTCAAACTCTGGAATAATTACCTGCTGCTGTTGAGAAATGATGGTACCTAATACGTTTGCTAAGCGCTTAATTGATGAAACTTCTTGTTCTGTAAAAGTCTGTGGATTGGGATCTACTACGCATAGAGTTCCAAAGAGTTTACCATTTTCTAATACAATTGGTGCACCTAAGTAAGAGCCAACATCCGCATCATAAATAGCCTGCAGATGTTTTGTTCGAACATCGCACTTCGTATCAGAAATGACAAGTGACTCTTCACACGTTACCAAATTACAAATCGAAAGCTCAATTGGTAACGTTAATCCCTCATGGAGTAGACTTCCACCTTCGCTATTTACAATTTTCATAATTGAAAACACGCCATCAAGCGTGCCGATAAAAACCGTGCGACTTTTAATGAGGTCAATGGCTATTTGAAGTATATCTGTCAGCGCATCTTTATTGAAAACTTTATTCACTGTAATCACCCGTGGCTTTGGATTCTTTTACATTTATTATAAGGTTTTTACTGCTTCAGGTACACTATCTTTAGTCGCTTTTTTCAGAAAAACCCTTCAAAGTCACATGGGCATAGTAGCCAACTTACTTAATCTTCTTATTCAAACCAGCGGATAGCTTCTCTTACCCCAACCACATCTCCTATAAGGACAATTGCAGGATGCGCTACTTTCGCTGTCTCTGCAATCGTTACGATATCTTCTAACGTTCCTGTTACCGTTCGCTGCTTTTCTGTTGTGCCCCATTCAATAAGCGCTACCTGCGTATGTGGATTACGTCCATGCTTAATGAGCTGCTCACAAATATACGGCAGATTACCAACCCCCATATAAAACGCAATCGTATCAATACCCGTTGCAAGCGCTGGCCAGTTTAGGAAGTCTTGTCCTTTTTCTTCTCGACCGTGTCCTGTTACAATTGCAAACGATGTAGCATGATCGCGATGAGTCACAGGAATTCCAGCATAAGCAGGTGCTGCAATTCCTGATGTAATCCCAGGTACTACTTCAAAAGGAATACCATGCTGAACAAGAAACTGTGCTTCTTCTGCTCCGCGTCCAAATACAAACGGATCTCCTCCTTTTAAACGAGTGACCGTTTTTCCAGCAAGGGCATGTTCTACTAATAAGCTATGAATTTTATCTTGAATAACCCCATGCTTTCCCGGTAGCTTCCCACAAAAAATTAGCTCTGCATCCGCTTTTGCATATTCTAATAATTTTTCGTTAGCCAGTCGATCATATAAAATAACATCTGATTGTTGAATGCATTCAACGCCATAAACCGTAATTAATTTCGGGTCTCCAGGTCCCGCTCCCACAAGAAATACTTTCCCAGCTGTCATAGTGAATCGCTTCTTTCTCTTTTAAATTTTTCACATTTGTTTATCCAGTTTTCAACAAGCTCCGTTGATGATCCGAAATGAAAGTGCGTATAGCCTGCAACAAGATTCTCTTTTAAATAGCCTTCATCTTTTACCCCTACCATACTTGTTGTCTGATAAGCGTGTGGAAGCTTTTGGGCTGAATGAAAAGTTGAGTAATGAAACTCATGCCCTCTTGCTTTTACGCCGCCTTCTAATAAAAAGTTGCCTTTAGCACCTTCAATTTCTCTGTAACCAAGCGCAGCAAGCTGCGTTTGCATATGTGCCTCTCCAGGAATGATGCCAACCATTTCAAACTTTTCTTTATCTGTCGTGACGATTGCTTCGGTTAAATACATAAACCCTCCGCACTCTGCTAACGTCGGTGTTCCACGATGAATTGCTTGCTTAATAGACTCTTTCACTTCGTTTTTATCAGCTAACTCTGCTGCAAACTCTTCAGGAAACCCCCCTCCAATATAAAGACCATCTATATTACTAGGAACCTCTTCACCTTGCAATGGTGAAAAATAAACAAGTTCCGCACCTTTTGCTTTTAATAACTGTAGATTTTCTTCATAATAAAAATTGAAGGCTGCATCTCTTGCAACAGCAATTTTCACTTTAAAAGGTATTTGAGGCGAAAAGATAGCAGTATAACCTTTAAGAGTGGGCGCCTTAGAAAGCTCATAAATTTTTTCTACATCAATCGTTTTTAAAATGGCTTGACTTAACTCATGAAAAAAGGGTTGCAAGTCACCACGTTCTATTGAAGGGATAAGGCCCAAATGTCGTTCCGGCATAGAGAACTGTTTGTATCTTGGCAAGTAGCCTACAACTGGAATTCCGCACTCCTTCTGAACCGCTGCTTGAATTAGTTGAAAATGCCCTTGACTGCCGACTCGATTTGCAATAACGCCTACGATGTTGACTTCTTCTGAAAGAAGCTGAAAGCCTTTCACAATTGCAGCAGCACTTCTTGCCATTCCAGAGCAGTCAACAACTAAAATGACGGGGCTGTTTGTTAAAATACTAAGCTCAGCGGTGCTTCCATGATTGCTGGTGGGTGCTTTTCCATCATAAAAGCCCATCACTCCTTCTATAACTGATATATCAGCTCCATCGCTCGCATGATTCATAATTGCTGCTATCATCTTTTCCTCAAGCATCCAGCTATCAATGTTCCTTGAAACCCTTCCCGTAACAGCTGTATGATACGTTGGATCTATGTAGTCTGGTCCGCACTTGAAGCCCTGTACAACATAGCCTTCTTGACGGAGTGCTCCCATCAATCCAATTGTAAGAGTCGTTTTGCCTACTCCGCTTTCAATTCCTGCAATGACTATTCTTCGATTAGACATGCAATCTCCTTTCTTCTTGCTTATGTAATGTGCAATATCCTACTATACCTATCGTGATAATCCTTCACATAGTAGCTTATATTACTGAATTTTTCAACTCCTTTTAACGGAATATAAAAAGCTGCAGGCGCTTAGAATGTCTAAACGACTGCAGCTTTTTTACTTTTATTATCCTTATACTGCTGACAACCTTAGTCTAGCATCATTAAAATAAACAACTTCCGAGTTTGATGCATTAAAATCGTTCCTGTATAGTAGAGGCTGAACTACTTATGTCTCAGCCTCATCTATTAAGAAATACTCTTTAGCTGATCAGTTAGTTTAAAGAAATCTTCTTTGCTTTTCTTTTCTAATGACTGGTCGATTTCTTTTTTCAATTTCGCTTTTTGAAAGTCTGCAATAACTTTATCTAAGAACATTTCGGCAATTAGGGAATCTAACACTTTCACATTCGATTTCGGCGACGAATTCAGCAAATTTTTCTTCATAAGAAATCAACTCCTTGTCTTTTTTATACTATAACATAAATTTTCTGACTTTTCAATCATTTTTCAGGAATTAGAAAAATTCTTCTTTTTTTACACATAAAAAGAAGCTGGGACATACCAAAATAATTTCTTCTCAAAGACGAATGATGACTGTTCTACCATCGTTAGGTTGGAAGAATAAGTTTACTCCATTACGCTACAGAAATTCGCTTTTTTTAATTGTCTTTGGAACCAACAAAAAATATCCGAACTATCAAAAGTAGTTAACTCGCAATAGTTCGGATAGATTATTGACTGAAATACTTATGTCTCAGCCTCTTTTATTTTTGTTCTGTTTGTTCGTACTGGTTATAGTATTCAATAAATTCATGAGACTGATTGGCAGCTATAATACCGTGGTAGCTAATATCTAACCCTACTTCTTCCTCTTCCTCTGTGGAGCGAAGCGGTACAAGTAGCGCAATTGCTTTTAAACCAAACCACGTTGCTAAAAAGCCCCGCGCGGACAATGCTACTAAGCCAATGAACTGAATCCCTAGTAGCTCAAAGCCGACTTCCATTAATAGAATCATAGCAGCCGTTAGTACCACCCACGTTGTATTGACGCCCAAGCTAAGTTCTTCAATCCCCATTATCTTTCCTCCATTCGCGATAAACCTTCTACAATCGCTGATGTTAAAACGATTGCCTCGATGACAACCTCTTGTGTTAGCAGTTCAAGCACACGTTCAACTTCACGAATTTTCCCTTTAAACTGCTCAATTTTACGAAACCTGTCCTTTACATGGACCATATACTTTTCACGATTAATTTCAAATATAGCTGTTTGGTATAGTTCATTCATGACCTTCACGTCATATCTTCTCACATCAAATGTTATGTTTTAGATTGTATGTGAGAATCGATAAAATCGTCAATCTAAAAATCGGAATTTATTCTTATTTTCTGAATAAACAGAGTTCATTTCCAATAAATGCATCGTTCGACTCTTTCTTAGGTTTTTCCACCAAACCGGTTGCTTTTATAAGGCAATAAATTTACAATAGATAAATGTGCAGGACTTCACAACAAAACTAGAAGTCTAGCAGCTAAAGTGTCTACATATGCAACAATATACAGCAAAGGAGGACGTTCTTATGTCTCAATCAACTATCCAAAAGCCGGCTGAAGAAGCGGTTCAAGCTAAAGGTGCAACTCAATCAGATGTACTTGATCAATTGCTAAAACCAGAAGTTCAAGAATCATTAACAGTTCTTGTTGACAACTTACCAAAGCTAACTGAAATGGTAACTGTATTAACAAAAACGTACGACTTAACACAGTCTCTATTAACAGATAACGTGTTAAAAGAAGATTTACTTGCTGGTGCTAAAGAATTTATCGAACCAATTGAAGGAAAAGTGAAAGATCTTGCTGCTTCAGCAATCGAAGCAAGTGATCGTGCGGAAGCTAACCAATCAACAACTATCGGTTTGTTTGGTTTATTACGTATGCTCAAAGATCCACAAGTTCAAAAACTATTCCGCTTTGCGCAGGCTTACTTAGAAGTAACAGGCGAAAAACAAAAATAATAACAATCTATCATTTTATAAAGCACGAACGGAGGATCGATCTACTATGTCAAAACATATTTTAATTTTAGGTGGCGGCTATGGTGGTCTACTAACAGCCCTAACAGCTCGTCAACACTTAAGTGCATCTGAAGCAAAAATTACAGTAGTAAACCGTTTTTCTACTCACCAAATCATTACTGAACTGCACCGTTTAGCAGTAGGTGGACTATCTGAACAAGCAGTAGCTCTTCCATTAGAAAAGTTACTAAAAGGTAAAGATGTAGAATTAAAGATTGCTACAGTAAAAGAAATTTCACCAGACCAACGTGAAGTGGCATTAGAAGACGGAACAAAATTAAGCTATGACTACTTAGTAACTGCATTAGGTAGTGAAACTGCTTACTTCGGCATTCCAGGACTAGAAGAAAACAGCTTTGTGTTGAAATCAGTAAATGATGCAAACCGCCTACGTGCACACGTAGAAGAGCGCATTGTTGAATTTAGCAAAACAAAAAATAAAGCTGACGGAACAATCGTTGTCGGTGGTGGCGGTTTAACAGGTATCGAGCTTGTAGGTGAATATGCTGACCTTATGCCAAGCCTTTGCCTAAAACACGGTATTGATCCAAAAGATGTTTCTCTATACTGTGTAGAAGCTGCTCCAACTGTTCTTCCTGGTTTCCCAACTGAACTAGTAGAACGCGCTCAATCAAGCTTGGAAAAACGTGGCGTAACATTTGTAACAGGAACTCCTGTTACAAAAATGGATGCTACAACAGTTGAGCTTAAAGACGGTAGCGAAATCGAAACAAAAACAATGGTATGGACTGGCGGAGTTCAAGGTAACTCAGTAGTTGCTAACTCTGGTATCGAAGTAAACCGCGGTCGTGCTCTTGTGAATGAATTCTTACAATCTACTTCTCACGAAGACATTTTCGTAGCTGGTGATAGCGCGGTTGTTATGGGGCCTGAAGGACGCCCTTACCCACCAACTGCACAGCTAGCTTGGCAAATGGGAGAAGTTATTGGCGTGAACTTAGCAGTAGCTATTAAAGGTGGCGCAATGCACGGGTTCTCTCCAGTATTCTCTGGTACATTAGGAAGCCTTGGACGTAAAGATGCAATTGGTACAATCGGCGGAAATAAAACGCAATTAAAAGGTTTGCCAGCGTCTCTAATGAAAGAAGCAAGTAACGTTCGTTACTTGTCACACATCAAAGGTTTATTTGCTCTAGCATATTAATACAGAAAAGCCAACGCAGACACGCGTTGGCTTTTTTACATAAGTTGCAAAGAACACCCCCACTTCGTATAAGCCGGAATCGTTTCAGCTATAACTTTCCCTCTTCTGATTACATATCTAGGCACCGACTGGTTAAGCATAAGCTCACGAATCGTCCGCTCCTCAAAAAGTAAAAAATTAGCTTCACTTCTTTCTTGAATTCCATACGCTTTGCCTTTTCCAAAAGCAGCGGCTGGTCGTTCTGTAATCATGGATAAAACCCTTTTCACTGGTTCTTCTCCTGTCATATGAGCTAAATGCGCTCCCATAAAAGCGGCTCTTAGCATATTTCCGTCTCCGAAGGGATAAAAAGGAGTCTGAATATCGTCATGAGCAATACAAATATTAATATTTTTGGTATCTAATTCTTTCACCCTGGTAATTCCTGTCGCTTTAGGATATGCATCATTTCTTCCTAGCATCGAACTGTTAATAAGTGGACAACTAACAACGGTTAAACGAGCTTTCTTTATAGCCTCCATTACTGATTCAGCATATTTACTTTCATAATAAGCCAGCGCATTTACGTGGCTGACTACAACCCTACCTTCAAACCCATTTTCAATGGTTAAATTCGCTACTTCTTGTACAAATGTTGAGCTCACTTCGTCTACTTCGTCACAAAAAATATGAATATAGCTTCCATACTCTTTGGCGAGACTAAAACAGTATTCCAAAGAGCGCACCCCTTCTTCTTGACTACTTTCTAAATGTGGCACAGCACTTACTGCGTCAGCTCCCATTTCAAGTGCTTTCCGCATTCGCCCCTGATTTTCAAAGCACTTCCACAACCCATCTTGCGGAAAAGCAATAATTTGTAAATCGATAATTTGTTCATACACTTTTTTTATTTGCAGAATAGCTTTTAAAGCCGTTAAATCATCATCAGATATGTCCACTGCTGCTCGAACACTTAACACCCCATGCTTGATGTACATCTTTAATGCTTGTTCAGCCCTCTCGTTCACGTCCTTGATGGTAAGACTTTTTTTTCGTTTGTTCCATATTGAAATTCCTTCTTGTAACGTACCGGTTCGATTAAAGCTTGGCCAACCTGCAGTCAAAGCGGTATCAAAATGAGTATGCAATTCTACGAAAGGAGGAATAACTATCCCCCCTTTGGCATCTATCACTTTCTTTCCATCTACTAGATCTTTTGTTATATGCATAAACCTTCCATTCGATACTCCAATATTTACAACTTCCACTGCGTGTAACAACCGAGCATTTTTAATGGCCATATCATACAATAGAATCTTCCTTTCTACTAAAAAAGAGAAGATCTACTCTTCTCTTTTCTCTACATTTACGGTTTATTTCTTTAAAAATTCTGTTGTAAAAATCCCCTTAATATCTTCTTTATTTTTAATAATCCCTAAGTCAAGAAGCTGCATTTGAAGTTTATCCCAGCGCTCCGCTGACATATAACCGAAACCTCTTTCAGCAGCATCTCCTCCGAAGATCAATTCTTCTTGTGCTTTTGCACCATATTCCATCGCTTCCATCTTCAAGTCTGGATTTCTCTCTTGAAGGAACGGATTGATTTCATCTGAACTTTCTCGGTAATACTCCCAGCCTTTTACCGTAGCATTCATAAATGATTGAACCACTTCAGGGTTTTCTTTAATCATCTTTTCAGTTGTAAAAATCACGTTTGCATACGTTTCAAATCCAGCATCATGAATGAATAAATAATCGTTTTCTATTCCTTCTTGTTCAAGAGAAAACGGCTCTGACGTCACGTACCCTTGTGTGACCGCATTTTCATCCTCAATAAAGGTTGCTAATGAGCCCGTATACGCACGATCTTTTACCCTATCTAAGTTATAGGCTTTTTTAATATATTCCCAATAACCACTCCCTGGTGCTGTATACACTGTCTTTTCGTTCAGCTGCTTAAAATCTCCTACCGTTCCTTTATGGGTAATTAATACCTGCGGGCTTTTTTGAAAAATTGCTCCAATCGCAACAAGAGGTATTCCCTTATCTCTTGCAATTAAAATATCTTCCGCTTGCGTATAACCAAATTCAGCCTTTCCAGAAGCAACGACTTGGGTTGATGAAATTTGAGGTCCTCCCGGTTCAATTATCATGTCGAGACCTTGTTCTTTATAAAAACCTTTTTTTAATGCCGCGTAGTTACCGCCATGTTCAGGTTGTGCAAACCAGTTTGTAATAAGGGTTGCCGTTTCTAATTTTTTCTCAGTATTATCACTCCCAGACGTCTCTTCACTTCCACATCCTGCCAGAAATAATGACAGTGATACAGCACCAATTAAACCGATTTTTTTTAAAACCCCTTGTTTCACACTCATTTCCCCCTTTTAGAAAATTAGTTCTCTCTCTTCATTTCCGACTCATGCCATGAACCTAACAAAAGCTTAGAAAATAAATTGACCAGCAAGAAAAAGCCAATACCTAAAACAGATGCGGAAATACCACAAGCGAATAGGTATGCCGTTTCCATCCGAGAGGAAGCTACCGTAATGGCATAGCCTAAACCACCGTCGCCCCCACCAATACCGGCTATGTATTCTCCTACGATTGCTCCTACAACTGCTAAGGTACAGGAAATTTTCAATCCTGCCATGATATAAGGAAGAGCAGCTGGAATTCGCACTTTCCACATAATTTGCCAAGGTGACGCTTGGTACAGCTTTAACAAATTAATCATGCCACGATCCGTTGCGTTTAAGCCAATGAGCGTGTTGGATAGCATAGGGAAAAAGCCAATTGTAAACGCAATGATCACAATAGCATTCATACCTGAACCAAACCAAATCACGATGATAGGTGCAATGGCCACAATCGGAATAGTCTGTAATAAAATGGCGTAGGGGTATAAGCTGCGTTCTAGAAGCTTAGAGCTAGACATCAATAGCGCGCCAACCACTCCACCTATTACGCTAAACATAAACCCGAGCATCGACTCTGTGATTGTTCGAATAACAGCACCGCTTAGGTTACTCCAATTCATTACGGCAGCTTCTACAATATCCATTGGTTTTGGCAATAAGTAAGGTGGAATTTGAAGCAGCTGGGTACCAAACTGCCAAAATAGCATAAAAAGCATAAATACGATAACCGGTGGAAGATACGTATTCAATATTGGCCACGTGTTTTTCTTATAGGTGACGTTTACTTCTTGAACTCGATTTAACTCCTGATGCGAATGTTCCATGTTTTCCCCCTCCTATAACTGAAATTCTTGGACTTCTTTAGCCGTCGGCAACTTACCAGGATTCAATAAGTTATAAGGGTCGTTTAGCTCTTTTCGTTTTAATAACTCTTTCATTCTCATGTTGTATCCACCAAACCCGAGTATATATGTGTGCGGATCATTAATTTCTACTTCAATCGTTTTACAAAACTGGATGATTTCATATAACCTCTCTTTTGACTGATATTTCACCACCGGTAGTGAAGCGGGTACAATTTCTCCTTGAATTTTAATGTATTCAAAGTGAAACTGAATTTCATCACCAAATTTACTTCGAAGATCTGCCATCTGCTCAAATATTCGATCAGTTTGAAAGCGAGCCTGCAAGTAGGTTAAATTGTCTCCATGCTTATGAGCCCATAATGTCGCATGATTCCATGTAAAATCAGAAAGCTTTAGTCCTTTTTGATAGTTTTCAGCAGGAATTGTGTATCCTATGTCTCCATCATATTTATCTGCCAAACAATCTAATAGATGAACTGATTTTTCGTCAATTTCAAGCATGACAATTGACTGACCTTCCCGTAATACTTTCTTCAAGGGGTGAAAGTGAGCTGGAATTGGCCATTCACACACGGAAACCAAACGCTTAAGGATTTCTTCACTATGGGCTAGTTCATCGCTAAACTTAATAGCTTCACGAAAATCATGAAAGAAAACGATATGTTGTGACCATGACACCTTTGGTTCTATCGGCAGCTTCACTTCAACAATAAGACCGGTTGTGCCATAATTGTGAATGTACTGCTGCATGTCATCACCTGAAACAGTTAACAGCTGGGGCATTTCCTCAACGGTCATAACCGTAACGCTACTTACATTATCGTCCCATAAATTCCCCCAACGAATCGATCCGATTCCACCGGAGCCTCCGCATAAGAATCCCCCCACCGTTGCCTTCATATAAGTGCTCGGAAAAATACGAAGTTCCCGATTGTTTTGACGCAGCGTCTTTTCCAATACACCTAAGCGAACGCCAGCCTGCACGGAAACTAAGCGATCTCCTTGCATGTCAATACGATCAAGTTTTGTTAAATCAATAACGATTCCACCTTGTAATGGAATTGCTTGGCCGTAGTTTCCTGTTCCCGCTCCTCTTGGCGTAATAGCTACTTTATTTTTAACGGCAAACGAAACGATACGCTGTAGTTCATCGATTGATGTAGGCGCAATTGCACAATCGGCGATTTTATTTTTAAGCTGCTCATACAGTACTGGAGAATACCAATAGTAGTCTTTTGATAGCTTTTCTCTTAAGACCTCGTTTACAATAACAGCATCAGTTCCAAACTCATTTATGAATTCTTGTAACCACACCATAAATCACCTCATTTAAAATTTTAAATCGTGAGATACGTTAGCAACGATACTACTAAACTGTGGATCTGTCCGAATTTCTGCTTTACGAGGGAAGGGTAGATTCACTTCTACCATGGATTCAATTTTACCCGGACTAGGCGTCATTACCGCAATTTTGGTCGATAGATACACAGCTTCAAATACATTGTGTGTAATAAAAAGCACCGTCATCTTTTCGTTTTCCCAAATTCGCAATAACTCACTTTGTAAATTTTGCCTTGTAATTTCATCAAGAGCACCAAACGGCTCGTCCATCAACAAAAGCTTCGGCTTTGCAATTAATGCTCTGGCAATAGAAACACGCATTTTCATTCCACCTGATAATTCTCGAGGTAGCGCTTTTGTATACTCTTTCAGCCCTACCATTTCTAGTACTTTATAAGCGCGCTCCTTCTTTTCAGAATGGGCTATATTGCGAAACTCTAGAGGAAGCATTACATTATCAATAACTGACCTCCATGGTAGTAACGTAGCATCTTGAAACACAAAAGCCACATCCGTACTTTCTTTTTGAGCGTCACGAGGTGTCTTTCCAAGAATGTCAACGTGACCACTTGTTTGATCAATCAGTCCTGAAATCATTTTAAAAATAGTTGATTTTCCACAACCTGAGGGGCCGACAAATGAAACGAATTCTCCTTGTTGAATCGTCAAATTAACATCTTTGACAGCGACTTTACCGTTTGCATACATTTTATTAACTCGGTTCATTTGTACAATTGTGGGGCTACTCTCGTGCTTTACCTCATTTATTTGATTCACCTGCTGAATGCTCACGATACTCGACCACCTCGCTTCATTTATTTACATAGTCTTTCTTTAAATCACCTAATGAAAAATGCTTCATTTCTTTTAATGTTTTAACAAGCTCACTCACGATGAGTTCTTTCATCATTTTCCCTTTTTCTTTCGTTGCCTGTCTGGCATCTCCAGCTATACCCGTGTTTGAAATATCGTTCATTACCCAGGCAAAGTAGCTATTTCCTTTCAAATGTAAATGATGGTTATTGGATAAATTAACAAACTCTGTTGGACTTTTATCAAATTGCACCCAATCCCCCTTCAACTCCATTATTAATGATGTTTCCACTTCACCTCCATGTATCCCAAAGCGCTGTTCTTGTTGTGAAATTAAGCGGTTGACTGCTTCAAATCCAGGATTTAACCGAAATACCATCAAGCCAGTTTCTATGCGTATTTCTCTCGCCATCATATTGAGCAGGTCATGATTTCCGCCGTGTGTGTTGAAAAGCAAAAGCTTTTTAAAGCCACTTTTACAGACGCTGATAGCTAAATCCATTACAACTGCTTGTAATGTAGAAGCTGATAAGCTCATTGTTCCCGATAGACCTAGATGCTCATTGCTTTTACCATAAGGAATGGCTGGAAGAACCCAAATATTTTCGTGCTGAAGCTGAAGCATTGCTTCTTCTAAAAGCCCTTCTGCAATTAAAGTATCGGTATAAACAGGAAGATGCGGACCATGTTGTTCAACTGCACCGATTGGTAAAATGACTAGTGCGTCCTCTTTAGAGAGGTGCTCAATATCTACACTCGATAATCTTGGTAAGAAATTTTCTTCAAATGCGAAACCACTATACCGTTTGTTCATCACACTTTCACCTCTTTGGAAAATTATTTATTTTCTGAAAATTTAACATATAATGTAATAAGATATAACGTTTTATGTAATAAGTTTATTTTATTACATTAATTTTCAAGAATCATTAACATAAATGATAATTTTAAAATTTCTAATTAGCCATAATCACCAAATATTTTATTCTTTTTATTATTTTTCGTAAGAAAACCTAACATAATATAACTAAATTATCGAATTATTTTCTGTTTAAACACAGGCATTTTATTTTTCTCTCTTTCACATTCTTGTTACAATGAAACCTGCAGATAGTTCGATGATTATCGAATAATTAAATTATTATTATTACGGAAAGAGGATGAGTATATGTCGATGGACCAACATCCAAACAGTCAAAAAAACATTCCAATTTCAGTGCTTGATTTGTCACCTGTTTTGGAAGGCAGCACGGTGGCTGATGCACTTAGAAATACGCTAGACTTAGCACAACACGTCGAAAAATGGGGATACAATCGCTACTGGTTAGCCGAGCATCATAATATGTCAGGAATTGCAAGCTCCGCTACTTCTGTCGTAATTGGCCATGTCGCTGCTGGTACATCTACCATTCGAGTGGGTTCAGGTGGCATTATGTTACCTAATCACTCACCGCTTGTTATTGCAGAACATTTCGGAACATTAGAATCCCTTTTTCCCGGTCGAATTGACTTAGGCTTAGGTCGCGCTCCTGGCACGGATCAATTAACCGCCCAAGCTTTAAGAAGAGGACGCATGAGTGATGGTCAAGATTTTCCAGATTTGTTAGATGAACTGAGAGCATATCTTGCCGTTCCATCTGATGAGCACCCACTACCAGTGAGAGCTGTTCCTGGAGAAGGTCTTGAAGTGCCAATTTGGTTACTTGGCTCAAGTGGATTTAGTGCACAGTTAGCGGCTCAGCTTGGCTTACCATTTTCATTTGCAAGCCACTTTTCACCGAACAATACGCTTGGAGCGCTTCAAATGTACCGCCGCTACTTCCAACCGTCTGAAGTATTGGATAAACCATATGCAATGTTAGGCGTTAACGTAATTGCAGCGGATACAGATAGAGAAGCGGAACGATTAGCAACGTCGCTTCAACAGCAGTTCTTAAACTTAATTCGCAACAAGCCAGGCAAACTTAAAGCACCTGTTGACAATATGGACAAGATTTGGAGTGAATTTGAAAAGGCAACTCTACAGCAACAGTTAGGTTCATCCATCATCGGCGGACCAGAAACTGTAAAGAGAAAGCTTGAAAGCTTTATTGCTGAAACAAATGCTGATGAATTGATGATCAACGCACAAATATACGACCACAAAGCGCGATTACGCTCATATGAAATTGTTTCTGAAGTAATGAATAGTAAATAAAGAAAAGCCGAACGTTGTCACAAAACGTTCGGCTTTTCTTTATTTATTGCTTGTTCGATATCTTCCCCCCGCTGGCTTGCTTTGTTCACAACATACCGAAGCTCTTCTCCATCGTTTGTAGTTATTTTTAGACCGTTTTTTAACAAAGGCACTCCTAATAATTTGTTACGGACTCTCTCTACCGTTTCAATATCTGCCAAGTCCAATGTTACAGTACCTCGTTGAACATTAATCGCATGTGATTTATGTATAAGCTCCGTTGAAGTTAGGTATAGTTTACCTCCTACCCCTTTCATTAAATTGGCAAGTCCTGTTCGAATATATGATTCCTCAGACATATTTTTTGTTCTTCTCCTTTCTTTCCTTTTTATAGAAATTTTTATTATCTTCTCATATTTTTAATCAATATGCACAGAAATTAACGGTTCCATTTCCATAACCTGTCTCATAAACTATTAAGAAAAAGTAAATTAAGTAACATTTAAGAAAAGAGGCTTAATCAATATGAAATATCCCCTTATTAGGCAACGAAGAATTTCCTTTAGTAGCCTACGCGACCATAATCTAATCGGTAGCGGAAAAGATGGCCAAGTATATCATCTTAAAAATGGCAAATGTATCAAAATTTACTACAATGAAGCAACACAACAAAAAGAGCTACAAGCATTAAAGCTAGGTCAAAGTTCTTCCGTCATCCCAAGGATTTATGAAGCTGGCTATAATTACATTATTTTAGAATATATTGAATCTATTTCTCTAGCTAGATATATAAAAAGAACGAACAGCCTACCCTTTTCCTTAGTTAAGGAAATTATTTTACTTCTTGATGAACTTCAAAGGGTTGGTTTTACTAGATGGGATGCAGAGGTTCGACATATTTTAATTACAAAAGATGGACATTTGAAGGTTATTGATTTAAAACGAGCATTAACTTCTGATACAAAAGTTCCTACTAAGCTTTTTCAAGGTTTAGAAAAATTAGGGGTTTTAGACTTATTCTTTAAGCATTTACGTGATCTACGTCCAGACCTTCATTTGAAATGGAGCTCTTATCAGTAATTTGCTTTCAAAGTAGAAAAATTCTATTGGTAATTATCAACTTTTTTCCGCTAATGCCGGTTGCTTTTCAACCATACGTTTGCATATATTAACCGTAATAGAGACAGAAGGCTATAAGGAGTGACATCGGAATGAAAGATTATATATTAGTTATCGGAGCTCACCCTGATGACGAACTATTAGGATCTGCAGGAACTCTCAAACGATTGATCGATCAAGGATATACGGTCGTATCTGTTGTTACAGCGTTAGGGCGTAAAGAAGAAGCTCATCATATTCAAGCGTTTGGCCGTCTCGCTAACAAAAAGCTCGGCATTGAAGAAGTTATTTTTCTCGGTCATAAAAATTTAGAGTTAGAAATGATGCCTCGTCACAAGTTGACAAAAGACATTGAAGCATTAATTACAAAATATAATCCAAGTAAAATTTTCACTCACCACTACGGTGATATGAACATCGATCACCGTATTACATTTGAAGCGGTGTTAACCGCGACTCGCCCGCTTCCTAATAAAAAACCAATCGAGCTCATTACATTTGAAACAGTATCTTCTACCGAATGGAATACCTATACACACGATCAAGTATTTAAACCAAATTATTTTGTAAATGTTACCGATACAATGGATTTAAAAGTGGAAGCGCTAAAAGAATATGACGTGGAAATGCGTGATTTCCCACACCCAAGATCATATGAGGGAGTAAAAGCATTAGCAAAGGTTCGGGGAATGACCGTTGGTGTACCGTATGCTGAAGCGTTTGAAATTATAAGGAGGGTTTGGTTGTGAAATACAGTGGCAACATCCCATATCCATATATAATTGATACGTTGGATACATTTTATGGGATTAATAATAAAAGTGATGTGGAAGAATACAGTTCAACTCAACCTAGCAAAAAGTTAAAATCTATGAAAAAACAAAATTCACAAAAGCGCAGGCTTTCGATTTTAATTACAACATTTTGGGATTATCCTCACACAGGTGGTTTATCTAACTATATCTCAGAGCTAAGCGCTACTTTACGGAGCCAAGGTCATTATGTGGATGTCATTTCTCCTCGTAAGTTTCCATCTTTAAAAAAAGAAGAAATGCGCAATGAAATTGTTCCTGAGCTTGAAGACTTTTTTTCAACCCGTTATGGCGAAGTAAACAAACTTATTTTAAAAAACCAACGTTTACTTTATATCTATGAACAAATGTTAAAGACCGTAGATTTAGAAAAATATGATATCCTCCATGCTCAAGATTTATTCACCGCAAATATTTTAGGGAAATTTAACAAGTCTCTTCAGAAACCTCTCTTCTATACTCCTCACGGCATGTATACTTTTAACCGCTTAAAATTCAATATTTTTGATAAAGGATCGGTTGAAGAAGCGTATTACCTACGCATGGAGCAGCAAGCTGTTTCATTTGCCAGCCATATTATCATTTTACATGATGGATTTCGCCCACCACTTGAAAGTATTGGTGCCAAACAAGAACATATGACAACAGTTTACACCGGGATTGAAAATAAGATGTACCCTAAAAAGCATAAAGCAAAAGATGACAAGATTACCATTGCATCAATTGCTAGACTAGGCCCTAGAAAAGGCCATAGAGATTTATTAAGTGCCCTGTCTACTATTAATCATCTAGATAACGTAGAAGTGCTTATTGTAGGTGACGGAGAAATGCGCGAAGAGTTGGAAGAACAAAAGGAAAAATTCCATTTGGACATGGTTCATTTTCTTGGAACTCGAACCGATATTCCAGAAATCTTACACGAAACCGACATTTTTGTTCTCGCAACGCTAAACGATAGCTTGCCTCTATCTATTATTGAAGCAATGCATGCTCAAACGGCAATCATTTCAACAGAATGCGGAGGCATCCCAGAGATTATTAAGCATAATAAAACTGGAATTATTATTGAACCAGGAGACACCGAAACGTTAGCTAGAGCACTTTCCTTTTTCATCGCTAATACAAAGGCGCGTGCTCGAATGGCCGCCAATGCAAAGCGTTTCGCAAACGCCAACCTGACAAACGTGAAAATGGTGTCTTTTATAAGCAACCTTTATTCTCAAGCGCTTGCCGCTTTTAAAGTAGGTGAAAAAATATGAATGACAAACATGCTGCCGTAGTACTCGACCTTAGCGCAAACGGCTTAGGAATTATTAAAAGGTTAGCAGAACGGAACATTGAAATATATGCTTTTGATACAGAAAAGTCTTACCGAATTGGAAAAACAAAATTAGCTACCTGTAGCCCTTGTCCAAGTCCTCTTACCGAAGAAAAAGAGCTGCTAGATGTGCTCATTACACTTGGAAAGAAACAGAAACATAAACCTGTATTATATACGGGTGCTGATGATTATGTCATATTTATTTCCAAATACCGTAAGGAACTTTCCAATTATTTTTTATTCTTATTTCCTGATCATGATGTAATTGAGCAAGTGCTAGATAAACAGCGAGCTTATAATCTTGCTTTGAAACATAACATCCCCTGCCCTAAAACGTTTATTATTAAAAATGAAGATGATATGAAGACAGCGATAGAGACGTTAGAGTTTCCATGCATTTTAAAGCCTGTGCTTGGCCATGAATTTCGAAAGATTATTAATAAAAAAGCAATCTTAATCCAAACTGCTGAACAACTCCAAGCAGAATACCCTACCTATCAACAAGCTGGAGATTTAATTGTACAAGAAATTATTCCAGGCGATAACAGCTGTTTTTATAAGGTAGCCACTTTTTTTGATGAAAATATGAATTTACTTGCTCAGTTTTCACTCCAAAAAAATCATCAGTTTCCAGCTCAGTTTGGCACTGGAGCGCATATTGTCAGTAAGACCGTTCCTGAATTATTTGATATTTGCCTCCCATTCTTTAAAGCCATTCACTTAAAGGGCGTTGCGATGGCTGAGTTTAAAAAAGACCCGAGAGATGGTGTTTATAAATTCATTGAAATAAACCCTCGTTTTTGGCTCACCCACAGCTTAACAGGTGCAGCTGGAATCGACTTTGTTTACCTCTACTATTTATCAATGACAGAACAACAACCGATTCCCCATCTCGTTCAAAAAGATGGAGTGAAGTGGATTTATCTCGTGCGCTATTACTTAACTTACCTAACGAAGCGAAAACAAGAAGGCATGACGTTACGAGATTTCCTATCAGGTTTTAAAGGCGAAAAAGAATGGGCATTGTTCAGCTTACGAGATCCAATGCCCTTTGTTCGAAGTGCTTATTCACATTTAGTCAACGCATGGAAAAACAAGCGAAAGGAGAAATAAGAAATGTATCAACCAAAAGAATTATATTCAACGTTTCAGCTCTTAAAAATCGAAGAAAAGCTATCAGCATCTATCGGGGAAAAAATCACGATTGATTCCACCGACTTGAAATGCTTAAAATCTACAACGCGAAGTAGTATTTATAAACTGGTTGTGAGCACAAAACATGATTCTTTTCCACTTATCTTTAAAACGTATAGTAAGAATAATTATAAAAACGACATTGAAATCAATATGTATACAAAAGGTTATTCCAAGTTAAAGTCTTTTTTTCCAACTATTTACTTAGTGGAAGAATATAAAGAAGAAACGTGGATATTCATGGAATTTGTGCAACAAGTTCGAGGTCAACTAGTGTTCACACCAAAGCATTTTCAATCCATTATTCCATCGGTAGCAAAACTGCATGCTAATACGTTTGACAGTCATTTTAATGAACAGGCAATGGAATGGAGCTCTTGGCTACCTATTTATGATTCATTCACTATGCGAAAAGAACGCTCAAAAGCGATTGCTAACACGATGAATTTCCTTCAAGAATCCTCAAAAAACCGAGAACTCAAATCCATTCTTTCACCTCATAAAAGTTCTTTATATAAAATATACGAAAAGGGTCCTGATTTTTTTCCAGAGTTATTAGAAAGTGGTTCTGCCCTAACTCATGGCGATTTGCACATGCAAAACATATGTAGCCATGACACGGTAAAAAACGGCCCTTGGCCAATTCAATTTATCGATTGGGAGTCTGCTAAATACGCTCCTTCTTGGCTAGATTTAATCGTATTAGTTGAGCTGTTAATTGCTTTTCGAAAAGACTGGCAAAAAGACGGCAATTCTATTCGAACAGAGTGCATTAAAGCCTACCTTCAAGAGATGAAAAAGCACGGCATTTCCTTTAAAGAAAATCCGACCCACCTTTATAAAATGGCATATTTGCAGCGAACTCTTGAAAAGGGATTACAAACACAACTGCGAAGAATTTATGAAAATCGTGGTGGTGAGCTATTACCTTATCACCTTCATAAACTTGAAACCTGGGGTAAAGACCTTGGAATTTATAAATAGTAAGCGAACGAATCGAGGTGTTATGTTATGAACGATTCTTTTTCGACAAATCTACCTCCGTTTTTCCCTGATTTACTCCACACCATGGATCAGTTTTATGCTATTTCATCAAATAATCCAGCTTTCATTTCCAAACCAGGATTCCAAACTGCAAAAGCACTCATCAGAAAGCCAAAGCTTCGTATTTTGTATGTCACCTTTTTACGCTACCCTAATACAGGAGGTTTAGCTCACTATATCAACCATGTTAAAGATGGTTTTTCAGAGCTGGACTATCACGTTGATGTACTCTCACCTCTTAGCATGTCGAAAGAAGAGCTTGAGATCCATATTCCAGTTCAAGCTTCTAAAGCAAAAGAGTTTATGAGCAAACGCTACGGGTTGGTTAGCGAGAAAATTGTTAAAAACACAAGCTTCCTCACTGTTTTTAACGCTTTTTTAGAAAAACAAAATCTTAAAAATTATGATATTATTCATGCTCAAGATCTCTTCGCAGCATACCTTCTCGCTCACCTCAACCAAAAACTTCACAAACCCATTTTCTTTACGCCGCACGGTCATTTTACCAAAAGTCGCATCGATTTTTACAAGATGCAACAAGGATCCCTTGAAGAAGCCTATTTTACAGCGATTGAGAGAGCTGGCATACGAGGGGCTTTCCGAATTATCACAATCAGCGATTCATTTCATCCACGACTAAAGGAGCTTGGAGCATCAAATCAACAATTAAGGACCGTTCATACCGGCGTGAAAGTTCCTTCACTGCGTACTTCTTATAGCAAAGCAACAAATAAACTAGTTATTACATGCATCGCACGATTAGGACCTAGAAAAGGACATGAATTCTTTCTTCAAGCTCTTTCTCATCTAAAACAGTTCGAAGATTATATTGAAGTATGGATTGTGGGTGATGGTGTTATGAGAAAACATCTTGAAAAAATCCGTAGCGATTTAGACTTATCATTCGTTACGTTTTTCGGCAAACGTCATGATGTCTTTGACATTCTGCAACAATCCGATATCTACGTTCTGCCAACACTAAATGATAACCTCCCTTTATCAATCATTGAAGCAATGCATGCAAAACAAGCCATTATAACATGTGATTGTGGAGGTATACCTGAGATTGTTACAAACAGACATTCAGGACTCGTTTGTAAACCTGGAAACGTTGCTGAACTAAAGCAAGCTCTTGAAGAACTCATTTGCAATGCCGAATATCGTAAAACAATAGCGAACCAAGCCTTTGAGTTTGCAACCACTCATTTAACCGCGGATGTAATGATTGCTAAAATACAAGCAGTCTACGAAGAGTGGTGGAAGACCAATACAAAAAAGGAGAATGAATGTGATGAATAAATCAAATTGTGATAAATTATGAAGGTACTAGTGACAGGCGGAACAGGCTTTATTGGCTCTCATGTTGTTGAATGTTTATTAGAAAATGGGTATACTCCTGTTGTCCTTGATAATCTATCAAGCGGGATCAGAAGCAACCTTGCTGATGACGTTTCTTTCTACAACATGTCAATTTTGTCAAAAGAGATTGAGCAGGTATTTAAAATTGAAAAACCAGAAGTTGTTATCCACTTAGCGGCACAAGTCAATGTTTCGACTTCTTTAAAAGCCCCCGTTGAAGATGCAGCAACTAATATCTTGGGAACTATTAACTTGCTAGATATGTGTAAAAAACATGCGGTCAAAAAATTTATTTTTTCTTCTTCTAGCGCTGTATACGGTGATGCCGACACAGTGATTGATGAAGAAACACCCACATCTCCTCTTTCCTTTTACGGAACTTCAAAACTTGTATCGGAGTCTTACATTCAATTATTTCAACGGCTACACGGCCTTTCTTTTACAATTTTCCGCTATGCTAACGTATTTGGGCCACGTCAAAAATCAGACGGAGAAGGTGGCGTTATCAGCATTTTTATTAACCAATTACTAAATGGTAAAACCCCTTCTATTTTTGGGACCGGTAATCAAACTAGAGACTTTGTGTTTGTTGAAGATGTAGCGAAAGCAAATGTTCTTGCTATTAAAAGTGGTGAGAATGAAATTATTAATATTAGCTGCAATCATCAAATTAGCATTAATGAACTGTTTAAACTGTTAGCTGCGGAGATTTCTTCATCTGCTACTCCTAATTATCTACCTGGACAAAGCGGAGAGATTTTACACAGTCAATTAAACAATCAAAAAGCACTTCAAACCCTTGGATGGAAACCTTCTAGCGACATTCATACGCACTTGCTCAAAACAATTGAACACTTTCAATCCTATAGGAGCTAACACAAGAAGCTACCAGAAATTCCTGGTGGCTTTTCTAAATAAAAAGGCACAAATTGGAGACTCTAATTTTATTACTATAGAGTTATTTTTATTCCTTTCATTTGAAGGTGGGATTACATGGTCTTTCCAACAATTCACACAAACTTTTGGGATGCAATAATCGCTGTTCCATGCGTGATGATTATAACCCAACTTTTAAAAATCTTCTTCAAAATCAATAAGAAATATGTACCAACAATCGCTTTATTAATAGGGTTAACAGTTTCTATCTTTATCAGCCACCCAAAGGATTTAATCGCTGGCCTTTTTATGGGATGGTTTTATGGATATGGCGCCATTGGTTCCTATGCTTCCTTACAAACAACCCTACAAGCTTTTCGTACAGAAACAAAACAATAAAAGAGTACGTTTGAAGAACTTTATTTATCAGACCTAAGCCTTACAATAAACTCCCCTTATAGCTCTATTCTAATTAGCATTTTTTGGATATATAATAGCTGTATAACACTTTAAAAAGGGTGATTACACTGTATATACCAAAAAAAATTGGCGTTTTGAGCTGGTTTGCTACTTGCTGCTATTTTTTGATTGAACCATTCTTTATTTATACTTCTCTTGTTCCCTATAGCTTTTTATACCAAGCTATGAGTGATCTTGGTGTTACTTCATGTGGTGAATATACGTATTCACTGGCACCTTACACGATCTGTTCTCCTTTTCATCTTTGGATGAACGTCTTGTTTATTATAAACGGTTTAACTCTCGCTATTGGGATTTTGTATTTAGCACAAAACCTTGCAAAAACAAAAGTGAGACATCTAGCAACGATCTTCCTTTTACTATTGGCATTAGGAAATATCGTTTCTGGATTCATACCAGCTGATATAAATCTATTTTGGCACTCCATTGTTGCTCAGGTGGGGATGATCACTACTTTAGCCGGACTTTGGATATACGCGAAGCTTTTACCTACAGGACGCAAATGGACGCTTATTTGTTTAACCATTCTATTTATGATTCTATTACTTATAATGTTTGTTTTCTTTTTTCCAATGCCTGTCGGTTTATTACAGCGCTTATTTTATTTCGTTATTTTCATATGGGGAACCGTTCTTGCCTTCTGGGACATAAAACAATGATAAAAAGCTCCCTATAAACCAATGGCTTCAGTAGGAAATAGAGGGGATAATTTCGCTACAAGCCCCCCCCTCTACTGTACTATCCGGTAGTGAATAATTTTTTTGACTTGTCAAATAAGGCATTTCCAACTCATGAGCATAGACAGGAACGTTCCACTTATCAACTAGGTCAATAACAGAACCAATATGATCAAAATGAGCATGGGTCAAAACGATTGCTTTAGGCTGAGCACCCACACCGAATCGGTCTTCAATTTCCTTTAAAATCATTGGAGCCGACTCTGGCATTCCTGCATCCACTAACACAAATTCATTCTCATGTTGGGGATTACCTAAAAAGCAAATGTTTACAATCTGAATGGTATAACTATAAATATCAAGAGCTACCTTGCATTTCCATATCCATTTTATACACTCCCTTTTTTTGTACCTTTTCATTGTGCACTAGTTTATACTCAGTATACATTCGTACTTGTGGTCATCTATTTGTTTTTATGATATCGTTTTACATAATAACTCTTGAGAAATGAGGAATTTATCATGATTACATACGAAGCCTTACATCACGTAAGCATAGCCGTAACAAATATTGAAAAAGCCAAACATTTTTATGGAGATGTTTTAGGATTACAAGAAATTAAGCGTCCAGATTTTGATTTCGAAGGAGCTTGGTACGGAGTTGGGAATCAACAAATCCACTTAATCGTTTTTCCTACTGCTCAAACCCTTCGTGGAACAACGGAACTAAGCAGTCGTGAAGGTCACTTTGCTCTTCGTGTAGCTGACTTTGAAGAGACGCTCCGTCATTTAACCTCTAAAGGAATTGAGACCCTTGAAAAACGAAAGAGTAAAAGCGGCTTTGCCCAAATCTTTTGTGCAGACCCTGATGGGAATTTAATTGAGCTAAATGTTGAACAGTCTTCATTAAAAAAAGAGTGT
>NZ_BCVD01000037.1 GCF_001591565.1 Priestia flexa NBRC 15715
AAACTCTTTACATTCTCAAAAGATATCCACTGTTTTTATTAGCAGTGGGTGTTCATAATTGTAAGTTTGTTAGCAAGAAATTACCGTTTACAGGGATTATTTTTACCATTGAGAAAACGTGCTTAACGCTTTTAAAATAGAGGCATGAATACGTTTACAGTTTGGCGATAACGATATAAAAAAGAAACAGGTGATGTGACATGATAGGTGAATTAATTAAAAAGTTTCAAGAAATCTTTCAAACAACGGAAAACGTTCGTTGCTTCTTCGCACCAGGACGCGTTAATTTGATTGGTGAACATACAGATTATAACGGAGGGCACGTATTTCCATGTGCTTTAAGTATTGGAACATACGCAGTTGTGCACAAGCGAAACGATCAGAAGGTTCGTATGTACTCGGCAAACTTTGAGGATAAAGGTGTAATAGAATACAAGCTTGATGAGCTTGTATTTGAAGAAGAACATGATTGGGCCAATTATCCAAAAGGAGTAATTAGCACATTTGTTAAAAATGGCTATGAACTAAGAAATGGATTTGACGTGTTATTCTATGGCAATATTCCAAATGGTGCTGGTTTATCTTCTTCAGCGTCTATCGAATTAGCAACGGCTGTTTTAGTAAATCAATTAGAAGAATTAGATATTGATATGGTCGAGATGGTTAAGATGTCACAGCAAGCGGAAAATGAATTTATTGGCGTTAGCTGTGGAATCATGGATCAATTTGCAATTGGAATGGGGAAAGAGGATAAGGCAATTCTGTTAAATTGCCAAACACTTGACTACACGTACAGCCCGCTTCAGTTAGAAAATGCAGTGTTAGTAATTGCAAACACGAACAAGCGAAGAGGGCTAGCAGACTCCAAATATAATGAACGCCGTTCTGAATGTGATCAAGCATTAGCAGACTTAAAAAGTAATTATGAGCTTGAGTCATTAGGCGATCTAACGAAGGCACAGTTTGAGCAGTTAAAACATTTGATTAAAAACCCAACGAATCAAAAGCGTGCAAAACACGCAGTTTATGAGAATGAACGAACAAAAGAAGCTGTGGTAAAGCTGAACAACGGTGATCTGCAAGGGTTTGGTTTATTAATGAACGAATCTCACCGCTCACTACGAGATGACTATGGAGTTACGGGAAAAGAATTGGATGCATTAGTTGAAGCTGCTTGGGTTCAAGAAGGTGTGATTGGTTCTCGAATGACAGGAGCAGGGTTTGGTGGTTGCACAATTAGTATAGTGAAAGAAAATAAGGTCGATTCATTTATTTCTGAAGTAAGCGCTGCTTATACAAAAGCAACAGGCTTACAAGCAAACTTTTACGTTGTTGAAGTTGGAGAAGGCGCACGAGAATTAGCATTGGAAACGGTATAAAAGGAGGAGCAAGAATGGCTGTATTAGTATGTGGAGGAGCTGGCTATATCGGTAGCCATACGGTAGCAGAGTTATTGAATAAAGGGAAAGACGTAGTCGTTGTTGATAACCTTCAAAAAGGTCATAAAGAAGCGATTTTAGAAGGCGTACGTTTATATGTTGGCGATTTAAGAGATACCGAGTTTTTAGATGAAGTTTTTCAGGAAAACGAGATTGAATCGGTTGTGCACTTTGCAGCGGATTCTCTTGTTGGAGAAAGCGTAACAGATCCTTTAACATATTACGATAACAATGTGTACGGCGCACTTTGCTTGTTAAAAGTGATGAATAAACATGGTGTTAAGCACATTGTATTTTCATCCACGGCTGCAGCATATGGAGAAGCAAAGAACTTTCCAATTTTAGAAGATGATCCAACAGAGCCAACAAACCCTTATGGTGAAACGAAGCTAGCAATTGAAAAAATGCTGAAATGGTCAGAGAAAGCGTATGGACTTCGTTATGTTGTTCTTCGCTACTTCAACGTTGCAGGTGCTCATATGGATGGGAAGCTAGGGGAAGATCATACGCCAGAAACACACTTAATACCAATCATTTTACAAGTAGCTCTTGGAAAACGTGAGCATATCTCAATTTTTGGTGCCGATTACGATACGAAAGACGGTACGTGCATTCGAGATTATATTCACGTAACAGATTTAGCTGATGCGCATGTATTAGCGCTTGAAAAGTTAGCGCTTGACAATACAAGCGGTACTTACAATTTAGGGAACGGAAACGGCTTTACAGTTAAAGAAGTAATTGATGCTGCGCGTAAAGTGACGAATCATTCCATTCCAGCTATCGTTGCGCCGAGACGTGCGGGAGACCCAGCCAAACTAGTAGCATCTTCTCAAAGAGCAATGGATGAACTGGGTTGGAATCCACGCTATACGTCAATGGAGCAAATGATTGAAAGTGCATGGAAATGGTTTCAAGCACATCCGGAAGGGTATAAACAGCCTCAGCGATAAAAAGCTGTTAGAAAATAGCTTAGCCATAGATTACGGAACGAGAAGAGAGGAAGATTGTATGTCAGTCAACATTCATGAACAAATTCAAAGGCTTATTCAATACGGATTGCAAAAAGAGCTTATAACAGCATGGGACGTTGATGTTGTTCGGAATAAGCTGTTAGAAATACTGCAGCTCGATGAATATATCCCAGTGGCTGTTAGCCAAGAAACCTATGAAAATCCAGTTGATATTTTAGAGAAAATGCTTGATTGGGCGGCTGAACACAATCTAATAGAAGATACCATTACGTACCGAGATTTACTAGATACAAAAATCATGAGTAGTTTTGTGCCGCTTCCATCTGAGGTTAATCGCCGTTTTTATCAAACATTTCAACAAGAAGGCGCGCCGCAAGCTACGCAAGGTTTTTATCAATACTCAAAAGATGTTCACTATATTCGAACAAATCGAATTGCTAAAAATGAGGGGTGGCTGACTGATACACCGTATGGTCAGTTAGAGATTACGATTAACCTATCAAAGCCAGAAAAAGACCCAAAAGCAATTGCTGCGAGCAAGACGTTGAAGGAGAGCTCATATCCTAACTGTCGGCTTTGCAAAGAGAATACGGGCTATGCGGGACGTGTTAATCATCCAGCTAGACAAAACCATCGCATCATCCCTGTTGAACTTGCAGAAGAGCAGTGGTACCTGCAGTTTTCACCTTACGTTTATTATCAAGAGCATGCGATTGTCTTTTCCGGTGAACATACGCCAATGAAAATTTCATCGGCTACGTTTGAACGTCTACTATCATTTACGGATCAATTTCCGCATTACTTTTTGGGGTCAAATGCAGATTTGCCCATCGTAGGAGGATCCATTTTAACTCACGATCATTTTCAAGGTGGAAATCATGAGTTTCCAATGGCTAAAGCACACGTAGAAGCAACTTTTACAATGGAAGACTATCCGACAGTTAAAGCGGGAATTGTCAGGTGGCCGATGTCCGTTATCCGCTTGCAGAGCACTGATAAAAAGGAGCTAGTGGAATGCGCTAATCATGTATATAAAACATGGCAGCAGTACAGTGATAAAAGCGTTGGGGTTCATGCTTTCACGGGGGAAACGCCGCATAATACGGTAACCCCAATTGCGAGAAGAAGAGGAGAATTATTTGAGTTAGACCTTGTTCTTCGAAATAATCGAACGAGTATCGAGCATCCCGATGGTATTTACCATCCTCATCAAGAAGTCCACCACATTAAAAAAGAAAACATTGGGTTGATTGAAGTGATGGGACTTGCGGTATTACCGGGTCGCTTACAAGAAGAAATGCGTCTAGTCAGTGAATACTTGGTTAACGGAGATTGTACAATTCGAGATGAGCATGCACATATTCAAAAGCATGAAGCATGGATGAAACGGCTCCGAGAAAGCTATGAAGGCTTTACTAAAGAAAATGTCCAGCAAATTATTCGTAAGGAGCTTGGTACCACATTTATGACGATTTTAGAGCATGCTGGTGTATTCAAGCGAGACGAGCAGGGGAAAGAAGCTTTTCATCAATTTACAAAGCAGCTAAAAAAACAAACGGCACGTAGCGAATAACCTAGAAAACATTCTTACATTCATTTGATAAATAAACAGCTAAAGGGAGACTGAAAGATATGTATATTGGTGTGGACTATTATCCAGAACAATGGCCTAAAACAAGATGGGCAGAAGACGTACGCTTAATGAAAGAACTAGGTATTAATGTTGTGCGTATTGCTGAATTTGGTTGGCAGTTAATGGAGCCCGAAGAAGGAGTATATGACTTTTCACTATATGATGAAGCTATCGAACTATTAACAAGTAACGGAATCAAAGTAGTGCTTGGTACACCAACTGCTACGCCACCAGCTTGGATGATTCATAGCTATCCAGAAATTTTACCGGTTGATGAAAACGGAGTAACTATTTCCTTTGGAGCGCGTAGACATTACACGGTTAATAGTGGAAAATACCATCAGTTTACGAAAAAAATCGTAACAAAAATGGCAGAAAAGTATGGTCAACACCCTGACATCATCGGTTGGCAGGTAGACAATGAATATGGCCATGAAAAGTCAGATCGTAGCTATGGAGCCCTTGATCGCGCTGCTTTTCAATGCTGGTTAAAAGAAAAATACCAGACGCTTGATGAGTTGAATCAGCAGTGGGGAACGGTATTTTGGAGTCAAACGTATACGGACTGGTCACAAATTCCAACGCCGCGTAAAGTTTATCAAGAGCATAACCCGAGCCTTCTTTTAGACTTTGACCGCTTCTGTGCAGATGCTTATACGGCTTATAATAAGCTTCAAGTTGATATCTTACGCTCCATTGTTCGTAAAGATCAATTCATTACGCATAATTTTGTATTTACAGATCAAGCCATCAATCAATGGGATATGTCAAAGGATTTAGATTTTGTTTCGTTTGATAATTACCCTGTCTGGGGCGGTTTAGCTGAACCAATTAAGCCAGCAGCAATCGCTCAGCAGCACGACTTATGTCGCTCTGCAAAAGGCGGAAAAAACTTTTGGGTAATGGAAGAATTATCGGGAGCGCAAGGGTGGAGTCGTATTGGCTACTTACCGCGTCCAGGTCATATTAAGCTGTGGACGTATCAAGCGATTTCTCGAGGAGCAGAAGCAATCGTTTACTTCCGCTGGCGTGCAGCTCAGTTCGGGACAGAAGAATTTTGTCATGGGATTTTAGATCATGATGGGTTACCAAAGCGCAAGTATGAGGAAGTAAAAGAAGTTATTCAAGAACTAAAAACGTTTGGTGATGAGTGGATTAATGCGTCATATGAAGCGGAAGTAGCAGCTTACTATGATATTGAGAATGCATGGGCGTGGGGAATTCAACCTCAAAGTGATGCATTTGCTTACAAGCAAGAATTTCTTCGCTTCTATCGCCCTGTGCATAGTGCAAACGTATTAACAGACTTGGTTACGGCTGCAGATGACTTAGCGCGCTACAAAGCGGTTATCGTGCCAATTTACTTCCTAACAAATAGTGAGTTTACGGAGAAGTTAAAGCAGTTTGTTTCAAATGGTGGAACAGCTATTTTATCTTACCGTGCAGGTGTAAAAGAAGAAAACAATTTTGTTACGGGACAAACGCTTCCAGGTGCATTATCAGAGTTTACGGGTATTCAAATTCATGAATATGAGTCCCTACAAACATCACAACAAAATATGGTTGTAGGCATAAAAGGTACGATAAAAGAGCAAGAGTCAACAGCAACGATTTGGTGTGACTTAATTGAGCCAACAACAGCTGAAGTGCTGGCAGAGTACAAAGGTTGTTTCTATGAAGGCACTGCTGCTATAACTAAGAATAGTTTTGGGAAAGGCACTGTTTATTATATCGGTACAGCGCTTGAAGATGCTATGTTAGATGGATTATATGATGATATCTTAGCTGAAGCGCAAGTAGACACATTTAAAACAAATGGTGAAGTTGAAGTTGTAAAAAGAGGTCAATTCTATAGCTTTTTAAATCATTCAACAACAGAGACAACACCAGTTAAACTTCCAGATGGAACATGGAAGACTGCCGCAACAAATGAGCTTGTAAAAGGTGAATTAATGCTGAAGCCGCTTCAAGCAGTGGTGTTAATTAACGAATAAAAAGAACCGCTAGCAAAAGCTAGCGGTTCTTTTAATGATGAGTGTCAATAGGTTCGTTTGGAACACCGGCTTCACCAAGTACAACAACTAACAGCGTAAATATCACGCTGATAATCGAAGCGGTTGCAAAATCAAACGCTTGACCAGACATAGAAGAAATAACATAAACCGACATGTTAATTAATAAAAATCCCCAAAATAAAGCAGCAATAATGCGCACAACTTTCACCCCATTCACAGTACAGTTTGATTTTATTTTATCATAGCGTTTACAAAGAAGAAATTGAATTTTTTATGAATAGTATTTTCTATTCAGTGCGTTTATACACAGAGTCCTTTTTTGTTTAAAAAAATGTATAGCGTATTGATAAACTCATGAATAAATAGGCATTCGAATCGGTCACATTGTGACGCTTTGTCATAAGCTGTATGAAAGGAAAGTAGCTTTTTATACGGAGGATCAGTCATGATGCATCGACGTTTTTTTAGTCTAGATACTCAATGGAATGTCGTACATGTACCAGAAAAGCCGAATGGTTTCGGTGTGTTAGTACTTGGTGATAAAGACCACTTTGTTGAAAGCTCTACAAGTCTTTGGATTCAGCACGGTGGCAGATCTCAACTGCTGCAATATTTACAAGATGAAGGCTATACTGTTTTTTATTCAAACTTATACGGACGCCATTGGGGCAGCCCGAAAGCCAACCGCTTAGCCAAACAGTTATATCACTTGGTTATGAAACAAGAAATCTTAAATAAGCGCATTCATATTTTAGCCGAAGGTATGGGAGCATTGCTTGCCATGCAGTTAATGGAAGGCGGAGAAACGTTTATTCGATCGGTAGCTCTTTTGAACCCGTGTATTGATTTGCATACGCATGCTAGTCATGAGAAACAGAATAAATTTTTTTACAAGCAATTTACAAGAGATATGACGCTAGCCTATGATGTAGAGCGTAAACAAGTTGCGAAAATGATTGCTCAGTATCCTACATGTGAACAATTAACGTCTACACTGCCTGTGAAAATTTGGACGACTGCTAATGAAGTCACCCACTATCCGCTTATTCACAGTAAGCAGTATGAGCAGCATCGCTTAAGCTTACAATCACCGATTTCATTGTCGCTTTATCTAATGGAAAAAAAATATTTGTTTGAACGTTCACTTTTACAATTTTATAAACTAAATGAAAAAGTGTTATAAGGAGAGCTCCTATGATTATACATATCATAGGAGCTTTTTTTCTGAATAAGACTGGGGGAGAAGAAATGGGGAATTTTGTAGTGATAGGAGCGAACCGCTTTTTGGGGTTCCACCTTTGTACGGCGCTATTAGAAAATGGAGAAGAAGTGAGCGGATCTGTTCATAAAGCTCATACTTCAGAAACGAGTTTGCAAAATGAAATGGGGTTGCTGCTAGGACGAAATGCTAATTTTGAAAAGCGAACGGATCGTGATGTTCTAGAGATGATTACATCTGAAACAGATGCTGTATACTTTGCATACTTTGACGGTGGCGACTTTTATCATGATGATTTTTTACGAGAAGAGATGAATAATGCATATCAAACGCTGCGTGATGTAGTAAAAAAATGCATTCAGACTCATACCAAGCTAATCTTTACGTCATCTTTACGCGTATTTGGAAAAAAACAGCTAAAAGTAAGAGAAGAAACGAAGCCTGAACCTGACAATAGTGAAGGGCGCCTTTTTCTACAGTTTGAGCAGCTTATTGATAAGTATCGCGAAAAAGGATTAATGTGCATTATTGTCCGAATACCAAACTTGTATGGCCCATGGCAGCCGCTTTCTATGTACTATTCGCAGCTATTAAGCAATCAAAAGCCAGCGGATATAAGAGAAGGTACCGATTATATTGCGTATATTGAAGATGTTGTACCTGCTTTTTTAAAATGTAAAGAAGAAAGAGCAAATGGAAACGAAGTGATTCACTTACTTGATCAAAAAATAGAAAAGTGGGAAGATGGTGCACAGTTACTGAACAAAGATTACGTAGAGGAAAATAGTCGACATGAAGCGTATGAGTATAGTAAAAAAGCAAAAACACTTTTAAACTATGAAACAAAAACAACCTTAAAAGAGGGGATTCGCGCTCAAAGAAGGCATATGAGAACATTCTTCTAGTCATAGTGATGACTTACTAAAAACAGAAGCTATACTGGTTGTACTTTTGCATAATAATCGCTAATATAAAATGTGAAACGAAAGAACAGATTCTTTATATGAAGGAGAAAGAATGATGGAACAACAAATGCAGTTTATGCAAATCGCAATGAAGTATTTACCAGAAGCAAAAGAGATTTTAGATCAAACAGGCGTAGAGCTTTCTATGGAGCACGTTCAGCCAGTTTTAGGGCTTTTAACAAAAGTAATGAATGATGCTTATGAACTTGGTAAAGAAGATGCGTTAAAAGAGCAGAATGAAAAATAACAGTCCACTCTGGACTGTTATTTTTTGTCGAGGAAGCGATCAAGGAGTGGAGAAAGCTCAAGCAGTAGGGGAGCCAATTCATCGATTGAAACGATAATCTCATCAATTTGAGTAAGCAAGGATTCCCAGTCTACTTTTTCTTCCTCTTGCTTAGGAGAACGACCAAACATCACTTGTGAGAAAAAGTCAGGTGAGCGTCTGCGCGCCATGTTGTCTCATCCTTTCTTGGTAAGAGTAAAAACATTGCGTATAAACACTATATGTAGAAGCCATTAAATTCGACTAGGACAAACACCTATATAGACAAAAAATAAAAAATGAAGTAAAATTAGTACCAACTCATAATATTTGATTATATAAACTGTAAAAGATATAGAAACGATCATCTTAGTAGCGAGGATTGATCAAAAAAGGCTGCTTTGTTCCATAAAGGCAGTCGCGTTAAGGTGTGTAGTTCCCACATCTTCTATAAAAGGAGTGAAGAATATGAACGCTGGTGTAATTGGAATTGGGCGTTATGTACCAGAGAAAATTTTAACAAACTTTGACCTTGAAAAAATGGTTGATACTTCAGATGAGTGGATTCGTACAAGAACGGGTATCCAAGAAAGACGAATCGCTGCAGATAATGAAGATACATCTGATTTAGCGTATAAAGCGGCAGTAAATGCACTAGAAAATGCAAATATATCAGCTGAAGACCTTGATATGATCATCGTCGCAACCGTGACGCCCGACCAGCCGTTTCCAACGGTTTCTTGTATGCTACAAGAAAAGCTAGGGGCGAAAAAAGCAGCAGCTTATGACGTGAGCGCAGCTTGTGCAGGCTTTATGTACGGTGTTATTACCGCAAAACAGTTCATTGAAACGAATGCTTATAAGAATGTCTTAGTGGTTGGTGTTGAAAAGCTTTCAAAAATTACAGATTGGAACGATCGTAATACGGCCGTGTTATTTGGTGACGGTGCTGGTGCGGTTGTTGTTGGACCTGTATCAGAAGGTCGAGGCATTTTATCATTTGAACTAGGTTCAGATGGTACGGGTGGAAAGCATCTGTATCAAGATGAACATGATCATATCATCATGAACGGCCGAGAAGTATTTAAATTTGCGGTGCGCCAAATGGGTGAGTCAGCTATTAATGTTCTTGATAAAGCTGGGTTATCAAAAGAAGACGTGGATTTCTTAATCCCACACCAAGCGAATATTCGCATTATGGAAGCGTCAAGACAGCGATTAGATTTACCAGAAGAAAAGATGTCAAAAACGATTCAATACTATGGGAATACATCTGCTGCGTCAATTCCGATTTCAATTGTGCATGAATTGGAGCAAGGTAAAATTAAAGATGATGATCTACTCGTAATGGTAGGTTTTGGCGGTGGCCTTACATGGGGTGCAATCGCAATTAGATGGGGAAGATAATTGTAGATAATTTCTTGAAGGAGATGAAGCTAACATGAGTAATAAACGTGTTGTTGTAACAGGTCTTGGAGCGGTAACGCCGTTAGGAAATAACGTGGACACAACTTGGGAAAATGCAGTTGCGGGTGTATCAGGTATTGGCCCATTAACTCGCTTAAATCCAGAAGAATTTCCTGCAAAAGTAGCTGCGGAATTAAAAGATTTTAATGTTGAGGAATTTATCGACAAAAAAGATGCACGCAAAATGGACCGCTTTACGCAGTATGCGTTAGCAGCTTCCAAAATGGCTGTTAAAGATGCGGACTTAACCATTACAGACGAAATTGCACCAAACGTAGGAGTGTGGATCGGATCTGGAATTGGAGGAATGGAAACGTTCGAAAACCAGTTTGAAACATTGCTTTCAAAAGGTCAGCGTCGCGTAAGCCCATTCTTTATTCCAATGATGATTCCGGATATGGCTACTGGTCAAGTATCAATTGCTCTAGGTGCAAAAGGGGTAAACTCTTGTACTGTGACGGCATGTGCAACTGGTACAAACTCAATCGGAGATGCATTTAAAGTTATTCAGCGCGGAGATGCTGATGTGATGATTACGGGCGGAACAGAAGCACCAATTACAAAGCTGTCGATCGCTGGATTCTGTGCAAACAAAGCGCTATCAACGAATCCCGATCCAGAAAAAGCTTGTCGTCCTTTTGATAAAGACCGTGATGGCTTTATCATGGGTGAAGGTGCAGGAATCGTTGTCTTAGAAGAGCTTGAACATGCGCTAGCACGCGGTGCACGCATATATGCAGAAATTGTTGGCTATGGTTCTACAGGCGACGCGCATCATATTACAGCGCCAGCTCCAGGAGGAGAAGGTGGCGTTCGCGCAATGAACAAAGCTATTGCTGATGCAGGTCTTGAGCCACAAGATATCAGTTACATTAATGCTCATGGTACAAGCACTGAGTATAATGACAAGTTTGAAACAATGGCGATTAAAGAAGTGTTTGGAGATTATGCTAAATCAGTAGCGATCAGCTCAACAAAATCAATGACGGGTCATTTACTAGGAGCAGCTGGTGGTGTCGAAGCAATCTTTAGCGTAAAAGCTATTGCTGATGGTGTTATTCCACCAACAATTAACTATGTGACGCCTGATGAAGAGTGTGATTTAGACTATGTTCCAAATAAAGCTAGAAAGCAAGAAGTGAAGGCAGTATTAAGTAACTCTTTAGGCTTTGGCGGTCATAACGCAACGATTATCTTTAAAAAATATGAAGCTTAATGGAAAAAGCGCAGCGGCTAATCCGCTGCGCTTTTCAGATTGACGAGAAACCTGTAAGATTCTCGTCAACATAAAAAAGCTGTTTTACATGGGTAAAACAGCTTTTTTATGTTGAAAATACAGAAACCAAAAAAACGTCTCCTACATAAGATGAAAGCGACAGTAATTTAAATTGAAGGTGATATAATGCCGGTTGTCGCTACGTTAAAATGGACAAAAGAAAAAGAAGTTGTAACCCGCCTTGAGCGTTATTTTAAAGATTTATCAAAAGACAAATTCTTAGATGTTTTAGTCGGATATGGAATGTGTCCACCTTCATCAACCTTTATGCTTGAATTAGAAAAGATAGGAAAGAGACATACTCTTTGGAAAAAGGTAAAGAGGAAATTTGAGCTGTTGAAGCATGAGTGGGGAGGACCAGATGTGCCGGTATTTCTACTGCCAAGCAATCCTCATAATCATAAAATGCAAAGAGAATTTCATGGCAGAGCAGGAGTGGCGTTTATAGATAAAATTTTTGTACTGTTAACTAATCAAACGACTGATGAAGAAGTTCTCTCTGTTTTAACACACGAATATCATCATGCTTGTCGGTTAATGCAGATGAAAAAAAGTGATCGAACCATTACTTTATTAGATGCCATGCTGATGGAAGGCTTAGCTGAATTAGCCGTAAAAGAGCATTGTGGAAAGGCGTATTTAGCACCTTGGACATCTTATTATACGTATGAAGAAGTAAAAAGGTTTTGGAACAAGCATGTAGAGGGATATATAGAATTAACACCTCGTGATAAAAAATACGATGATTTATTATATGGCCATAAGTGGTACCCAACAATGTTAGGATACAATATTGGGTATCAAATGATTAGTAAAGTGTCTCAGCAGTTTGGGTATGACACACAAAAATTTTTTCAGTTTACATCAGAAGAAATTTTAAGAAAATCAACCTTTTAACATGAAATCAATATATGTGTTTGTCAGAAGGTCTGACAAACACATATATAATAGTAGAAACTCGAAAAAAGTAAAATAATTAGAGATACAAAAAGCTTTGAAAAAATTAGAAAGAAAATAGTATGTTTTGGAATAAAACTTCCTTTGTTTGCCTATACTGAGGGGTAACAAACAGTTAGTAAGTGAGGGGTAAAAAATGCTATATCTTCATGATGTATGGGTTAATTGGTTTGAAGGCGAAGAAAATGGTTACAATGTTTGTCATTTTCATGAATGGCGAAAAGATGATTGTGTGGAGTTGCTAGATCAAGCGCCGTTGTTAAAGGTAAGTCCTTTATTATTCAGTTATATTGAAAATGATCTTTCCGAATTACCTCAACAGTTACTACAAGATGTTTATCAAAAAGCTTATATTCGGAAAAATCATGAGCGTACGCAAGTAGAGTATTGCTTTATTGTAACAGATGGAACGAATATCCTAGCAGTGGATACAATGGGATATCAAATTCCAATTCGTAAAAGCAGGCTTATTCCAAGACAGGAACAGCTTGTGTATGAAATGATTGCTGATCAAGAAGTAATCGATTATAAATTTACAGAATCTGAATTAGTTGGCAAAGAATATCATATTTTATCGCCATCACCTGTAACAATGAGCGGGCTAACTCGAAAAGAGCGCCAGTTAAAGCAGCTGTTGTTCATGGCATTAGATCAACTACATACAACGAAAAACACAGCTCAAATTCGCTATTGGTATACAGAGTGGAATCCAACGGAATACGAAGATATTCAAATCATGTCATTTGAAGACGTTTGGTCCAAGCTCTATGAAGAAACAAAGCGAGGGTGGTCATCGAAGCACAGGCAATTATGTGAGCATTTAATTAAAGGACAACCTTTCTTTGAAAAGCTTTGGGAGATTGAGCAAGAGCCAAAAGTAAACTAAAAAAGCTGTGCAGTTTTCCTGCACAGCTTTTTTATGGTTTGTTTTATCGTTTGCGTCCCAATCCCATAGCATTGCGCATTTTACGCAGCATTTTATTAGCGACGAAATTTGCCTTTTCAGCACCAGCATCTAGTATCTGGTCTAACTCTTCTGAATCAATTAGCTCATAGTAACGCTGCTGAATTGGTGCAAGTGCTTCGACAACAACTTTTGCTGTGTCGGCTTTAAAGTCACCGTATCCTTTTCCGTCATACATTCTTTCGATTTCCTCAATTGATACATTTCCAAGGATTGAATAAATGCTCATCAAGTTTGAAATTCCAGGCTTGTTTTCTTTGTCAAAACGTACGATGCCTTCTGAATCCGTAACAGCGCTCTTAATTTTCTTTTCAATAACTTTTGGCTCATCCAAAATGGTAATGAACGCTTTTTGGTTTGGATCTGATTTACTCATTTTCTTCGTTGGTTCTTGAAGAGACATCACACGCGCTCCCACCTTCGGAATACGCACTTCAGGAATAGTAAAGATATCATTGTATTTTTTGTTGAAACGTTCAGCTAAGTCACGCGTTAATTCTAAGTGCTGCTTTTGGTCCTCACCAACAGGTACTAGATCTGTTTTGTATAGTAAGATATCGGCTGCCATTAAAGGTGGATATGTTAATAATCCTGCTGAAACAGCTTCTTTTCCAGCAGATTTATCTTTAAACTGCGTCATGCGCTCAAGCTCACCGATATAAGCAACGCATTGAAGCATCCATCCAGCTTCAGTGTGAGCTGGAACTTCTGATTGAATAAAGAGCGTTGATTTTGTTGGGTCGATGCCGACTGCAATGTAAAGCGCAGCCAGGCTACGAATGTTTTTTCGTAAAGCTAGTCGATCTTGCGGTACTGTAATAGCATGCTGGTCAACAATACAAAAATGACAGTTATAATCATCTTGCAGCTCGACGAATTGTTTCATTGCTCCGATATAGTTTCCTAGTGTAATTGTACCGCTTGGCTGTATGCCTGAAAATATAGTTTGCATAACGTACTTCCTTTCTTTTTTGAAAATAAAAAAGGTTTATGCAAGCCTAGCCGGAGCTAGGGACGCATAAACCGTGGTACCACCCTAATTAGATTACAAAGTAATCATCTTCATTTACATAACGCCAATTAGCGTTCAAGCTTTGCACTTGAAAGCTCCAAAGTCCATTCCATAGGCTTCATTGTTTGTTTACACCGACCACAAACTCTCTAAAAACGAAGGAACTATGTACTATTCTTTTTCATCGCTTTACAGTATGAAATTTTTCAGTTTGTAGTCCATTATAACGCGATTTTAAAAAAAATTAAACCGAAATCTTGAAAAAAACATTTGCAAGTAAATCATTTTATGCTATATTTTTTGTAACATTATTGCAATACCTATTCTACAAAAAAGATTTTAGATGTCTGACAAGAAGTCATAATCCTTATAAAACTGGCTTTTGTAGGGGGTAGCAAAAAAATACCAGTAAATAATAGTATTGCAATAAATTTTTAAAATATTTATAATAGGCGTAACAAACATATTTTTTACAAAGATATTACAATATCTTAATTTTTCAGAAAATATAAAATAGAAAATGTTTTATTACAACTAGGTAGCACGTCTTTTCTTAATGAATGGCATACATATACATGCATGTACCACCGTTTTAAGAATTAAGGCATTCTTTTTGCTACAGGGGCTTTAATGCTCTACCAGGTGAAAAACTTTCTGACTATTTTGTATTGAAAAATGATTAAAAATTATGTTTGTCAGTCATACAATTCCAATGGGGGGTAAGATTCAATGAAGAAAAGATTATCCATTCTTTTCAGCATGCTGCTGGTGATGAGTCTTTTCTTGGCTGCGTGTGGATTCGGCGGTAGCGATTCTGGGAGCGGCAAAGAAGGCGGTAGCGGCGACGGTTCAAAAGAACAAACGCTTCGCGTAAATATTAAAACAGAACCATTCTCTTTAAATCCAGGTTTAGCAAATGATAGCGTATCTGGTAACGTATTACGTCAAACATTTGAAGGTTTAACTCGTTTAGACAAAGACGGTAAACCAACAGAAGCAATGGCAGAAAAAATTAACGTAAGTGAAGACAAATTAACTTACACGTTCAAAATTCGTGAAGATGCAAAATGGACAAACGGTGACCCTGTAACAGCACAAGATTTCGAATATGCTTGGAAATGGGTTTTAGATGCTAAAAATGAATCACAGTATGCTGAAATGCTTTACTATGTAAAAGGTGGAGAAGCAGCACACAAAGGTCAAGGAAACATTGATGATGTGGGTATTAAAGTCGTTGACGATAAAACTTTAGAGGTAACGTTAGATCACGTAACTCCATATTTCTTAGAGTTAACAGCATTCTACACGTACTTCCCTGTTAACAAAAAAGTTGCTGAAGCAAATGACAAATGGTACACAGACGCTGGTGAAAACTACGTATCAAACGGACCTTTTAAAATGTCTGAGTGGAAGCATAGCGATGAAATCGTATTAGAAGCAAACGATACTTACTGGGATAAAGATGCAGTAAAACTTGATAAAATTAACATGTATATGATTAACGAGCCAAGCACTGAGCTTTCAATGTTTGAAAAAGATGAGTTAGATTGGGCAGGTAACCCAATTGGGCAACTTCCAACTGACGCAATTCCTCAGTTAAAAGATAAAGGTAACTTAAACATTGAAGTGAAAACTGGTACTTACATGTACAAGTTTAACACTCAAGAAGAAGCTTTAAGCAATGCAAAAATTCGTAAAGCATTAACTTATGCAATCGACCGTAAAGCGATTGTAGAAAACGTTACAAAAGCTGAGCAAGTTCCAGCATTAGCAATGGTTCCGCCACAAGCATATGGTGACGAAAAGAACGAACTATTCAAAGATGCTGATGTTAAAGAAGCGAAGAAACTTCTTGACGAAGGTTTAAAAGAACTAGGTATGTCTGAATTACCTGCAATTAAGATTTCTTATAACACAGATGAAGGCCACCAAAAGATTGCACAAGCAATTCAAGATATGTGGACTAAAAACTTAGGTATTAAAGCTGAATTAAACAACCAAGAGTGGAACGTTTACATTGATGAGTTACAAAAAGGTAACTACGAAGTTGGACGTATGGGCTGGATTGGTGACTTCAACGATCCAATTACGTTCTTAGAAATGTTCAAAGATAAAGACGGCGGAAACAACGATACGTTCTGGGAAAATGCTGAGTACAAAAAACTAATCGATGCTTCTCGCGGTGAAACGGACGTTGAGAAACGCTTAGATATCTTAAAACAAGCAGAACAAATCTTAATGGATGAAATGCCGGCGGCACCAATCTATTACTACACTGATGCTTGGATTCAAAGCGATAGCTTAAAAGATGTTACTGTATTATCTACAGGTGATGTACAGTTCAAATGGGCTCACTTTGAGTAATAACTAGCATTAACAAGTATATGGGGGTGATCTCTTACCCCCATATACTTTTCTGTTTAAAGAGCGAAAAATGTTAAATTATGGAGGTGTTTGTCGATGCTTAAATATATTAGTAAACGTTTGTTGTACATGTTCTTATCGCTTTTCCTTATTGTTTCAGCAACGTTCTTCTTAATGAGAGCAGCACCTGGGGGACCATTCTCAGCAGAGAAAAAGCTTCCGCCAGAAATTGAAGCAAACCTAAATGAATTTTACGGGTTTGACCAACCACTATATGTTCAATACTTCGACTATCTAAAATCTGTTGCAACCCTTGATTTCGGACCATCGTTTAAATACAAGGGCCAAACGGTCAATGATTTAATTAGCAACGGCTTTCCAGTTTCATTTATGCTAGGAATGGAAGCTATTTTATTAGCGCTTGCATTTGGAGTGTTGTTAGGAGTCATTTCCGCTTTAAAACATAATAAATGGCAGGACTACACGGCGATGATTATTGCAGTACTTGGAATATCGGTACCAAGCTTTATCATGGCAACGGCATTACAATATATGTTTGCTATGAAACTAGAATTATTTCCGGTTGCACGTTGGGAATCATGGGCACATACGTTTTTACCAGCCCTCGCTTTAGCATCTACTCCAATGGCGTTTATCGCAAGGTTAACGCGTTCCAGTATGCTTGAAGTTCTAAATAATGATTATATTCGAACAGCAAAAGCAAAAGGTTTAAGTAAACCAGTTATTACGGTGAAGCACGCGATGCGAAATGCAATGTTACCAGTTGTTTCTTACATTGGACCACTGACAGCGGGTATTTTAACAGGAAGTTTCGTTATTGAAAAAATCTTTGGTATTCCAGGCTTAGGTCTTCACTTCGTAACAAGCATTACAAACCGTGACTACACGGTTATCATGGGCGTAACAGTCTTCTATAGTATCTTATTACTAGCGTCTGTTTTAATCGTTGATATTCTATACGGATTAATTGATCCACGTATTAAGCTAAGCGGCGGAAAGAAAGGAGCGTAACGAGCGATGCAACAAATTCCAAAAAATATGTTTGAACCAGCATCAGTTGATGCAAACGAAGCAGAGAAGATTTCAAAGCCTAGTTTATCGTTTTGGAAAGATGTAGGCTTACGCTTTCGAGAAAATAAATTAGCGATGTTTGGTGTTGTATTACTAGCTCTATTAGTTTTCATGGCAATTTTCGGGCCAATGATGACGCCTTATGACTACAAAACAAATGACTTAATGAATACGAACCAACCACCTTCATCGGAACATTGGTTTGGAACAGATGACCTTGGTCGTGACGTGTTTACAAGAACATGGGAAGGTGCACGTATCTCGTTATTTATCGGTTTATCTGCTGCTTTAATCGATTTGTTCATCGGTGTTATTTGGGGAAGCATTTCTGGATACCGCGGTGGACGTACAGATGAAGCAATGATGCGTTTTGCAGATATCTTATACGGTGTTCCATATTTACTTCTTGTTATTCTTTTAATGGTTGTGTTAGAGCAAGGCTTAGGTACAATGATTCTTGCGATGACCATCACTGGATGGATTAACATGGCGCGTATCGTTCGCGGACAAGTACTACAGTTGAAAAACCAAGAGTACGTGATGGCAGCTCAAACGCTTGGAGCCGATACAAAACGAATCCTATTTAAGCACTTAATTCCAAACTCGATGGGACCAATTTTAGTAACAATGACGTTAACAATTCCATCAGCAATTTTTACAGAAGCTTTCTTAAGTTATTTAGGACTAGGTGTTCCCGCACCACTTGCAAGTTGGGGAACAATGGCTTCGGATGGATTACCAGCATTAGAATACTATCTATGGCGTTTATTCTTCCCAGCAACGTTCATTTGCTTAACAATCTTAGCATTTAACGTAATTGGTGACGGACTGCGCGATGCATTAGATCCAAAACTACGTAAGTAAGGAAGTGAAACCTATGTCACGTTTATTAGATGTAAAAGATTTGGAAGTTTCATTCCAAACATACGGTGGAGAAGTTAAAGCTGTGCGAGGTGTTAACTTCCACTTAGATAAGGGTGAAACGCTCGCAATTGTAGGTGAATCGGGCTCAGGGAAAAGTGTAACATCACAAACAATTATGCGCCTTATTCCAATGCCACCAGGTCGAATTAATAAAGGTCAAATTTTATTTGACGGTATTGATCTTGTAAAGAAAACAGATAAGCAGATGGAGGCAATCCGTGGAAAAGATATAGGGATGATTTTCCAAGATCCAATGACATCTTTAAATCCAACGATGAAAGTTGGTAGTCAAATTGCTGAAGTACTTGTTAAGCATTCTAAAATGTCAAAAACACAAGCAAAAGAGCGTGCGATTGAGCTATTAAAGCTTGTTGGTATTCCATTTCCAAATCAGCGTGTTAACCAATATCCTCACGAATTCAGTGGTGGTATGAGACAGCGTGTTGTAATTGCAATGGCATTGGCATCGGATCCAAAGCTATTAATTGCCGATGAGCCAACAACAGCTCTTGACGTAACAATTCAAGCTCAAATTTTAGAATTGATGAAAGATATTCAAAAGAAAACAAATACATCTATTATTTTCATCACGCATGACTTAGGAGTAGTAGCTAACGTTGCGGATCGCGTTGCTGTTATGTATGCCGGTCAAATCGTCGAGACGGGTACAGTGGATGAAGTATTCTATAATCCACAGCATCCTTATACATGGGGACTACTTGCTTCAATGCCTAGCCTTGACAGCGATACAAAAGAAGAGCTGGCTGCAATTCCGGGAACACCGCCAGATTTAACGAATCCACCAAAAGGTGATGCGTTTGCTCCGCGTAATCCATATGCGATGAAAATTGATTTTGAGCAAGAACCACCAATGTTTCAAGTATCGGATACGCATTATGCGAAAACATGGTTATTACATCCAGATGCACCAAAAGTAGAACCGCCAGCATCTGTGACAAGCCGTATGCGTCCAGTAAAAGGAGCTTATACAAAACCAGTTTTATCTCGAAAGGACGGTGAATAAGATGGCTGAAAAGTTACTAGAAATTAAAAATTTAAAGCAGCACTTTCCAACATCAAAAGGAACGATTAAGGCTGTTGATGGTCTGACATTCGACATCTACAAGGGGGAAACATTAGGTCTTGTAGGAGAGTCTGGTTGTGGTAAATCAACAACGGGTCGTACTATTATTCGCCTTTATAACGCAACGGATGGTGAAGTGTTATTTAACGGTGAAAATGTTCACGGTCGTAAGTCAAAGTCTGAACTGAAGAAATTCAACCGTAAAATGCAAATGATTTTCCAAGATCCATATGCATCACTAAATCCACGTATGACGGTAGCTGATATTATTGCAGAAGGAATTGATATTCACGGTTTAGCAAAAAGCAAAGAAGAGCGTATGAAAAAGGTTCAAGCCCTTCTTGAAACAGTAGGATTAAACCGAGAGCACGCAAACCGCTACCCACATGAATTCAGTGGTGGCCAACGCCAAAGGATTGGAATTGCTCGCGCACTAGCTGTTGAGCCAGACTTCATTATTGCTGATGAGCCAATCTCAGCACTTGATGTATCGATTCAAGCTCAGGTTGTTAACTTAATGAAGAAGCTACAGCGTGAACGTGGATTAACATACTTATTTATCGCCCATGACCTTTCAATGGTAAAATACATTAGCGATCGTATCGGCGTAATGTATCAAGGTAAAATTGTAGAGCTTGCGACAAGCGAAGAGCTATACCGTAACCCCATTCATCCTTATACAAAAGCATTGCTATCAGCAATCCCGTTGCCAGATCCGGATAGTGAGCGTACGCGTCTGCGTCAAGTATATGATCCAAGTATTCATAATTACGATGGTGAAGAGCCTGAACTTCGTGAAGTATCACCAGGACACTACGTATCTTGCTCACAAACTGAGTTTGCTAAATACACGAGTTGACAAAAACGATCTCACAAGAGGTCGTTTTTTCTGATTATATAGGACTAGAAAATCATGTCATTTACTCTGACATCTTACTTTAAAAATATTATACATGAAAGTAGGATTAAATACTATTAAAAATTTTCAGAAATTTATAACATCGCTTTCTTTATGCATATAAAACTTCTTAAAATCAATATTTTCCCATTTTTTATTCTGTATCTTGTATAAATATAAAAAGTGAACAATTGTTGGATAGTTCCTTTTTAGAAAGATTATAGCTCAGATAGAATGTCTATATCTTCACGATTTTTATCTAGTACTAACACTTCGTCAACAGGTTGGTATTTTTCACCATAAATTTCTTTATCTTTGTAAGTATGAATTAATTCATACGTTTTTTTCATGCTGTTTAAAATACTCTCTTCGCTTTCTTCAGTAGGAGACCAGTAGAGGATTTCCATTTGATTGACTTCGTTTGTCGCTAGAGATCGACGTTTGTAACCAATAGAAGTCGCGTGCTTAAAACCTTCTCTTTTGTAGAAGTGAAGACGTTTTTCACTGTCGGAATCAGCATAGTCAACGGGTTCAACTTCTAAAATAATTGGCTTTTGATGATCTTTAAGCTTGTTGATTAATTTTCCACCTAACCCTTGTCCTCGCGCATCCTTTGATACAAATAAGTAATCAACAAAGATAAACTCATCCGTTTCGACATACATCAAGACGTGGTGAGGACCTTCATCTTTGTTGTAAATTTCACTTTGTTCACTTAATAGTAGCTCTAAATGCTTCTTCGATTTCATTTCTTCTATAGGAAAGTATTGACTTAATTTTTCATACCAATTCATAATACCCCTCCTTTGGGATTAAGTGACTCACTTTGTTTTCCTTTTAGAATTACCCGTTTTTCTTTAAAATAAACGACAATAAACATAGAAAAACCACTCATCACGGGGACTAAATTGTTAGCCATCAAAATGAGTGGTTCAAGGGAAGGGGATTAACTTTCTTCAATCAGTTTTTGTTCTTTTTTCGCTTTCTTTTTCAACTTTCGCTTTTCAACTAGATAATAAATGACTGGAATAAAAATGAGCGTAATAATAGTAGCAAAGCTTAGGCCAAATACAATGACAATGGCCATTGGCTGCTGTAGTTCTGTTCCTTCTCCAATACCTAGCGTAAGAGGAATTAAGCCGATAATCGTCGTAAGTGTTGTCATTAGAATCGGACGAAGTCTCGTTGGACCTGCTAGTAAAATCGCTTCTTTTAATTCGTAGCCTTCTTTACGAAGCTGCTGTAAGTAATCGACTAATACAATGGCATTATTTACAACAATACCTGTTAAAATTAAAATTCCAATTAAAGAGCCTACGCCTAAAGGTTGATTGGTAATTAGCAAACCGCTTATGATTCCAATAAAAGTTAGGGGAACGGAAAGCATAATGATAAATGGATACAAGAAAGATTCAAACTGTCCTGCCATTACCATATAAACAAGAACTACTGCTAAAGCAAGTGCAAGTGAAAGCTTATAAAACGCATCATTCATCTGTTCATTCTGACCACCAAATACAATTTTATATTGCTTGTTTGGTAATGAAATTTCGCTTTTTAGCTGCTTTTCAATATCATCTGTAATACTTCCGAGGTCACGTCCAATAATGTCTGCTGTGACACGAATTTCTCGCAATCGATCTTCACGCGTAATTTGCGATGGACCTTGTCCCCTTGATATATCAGCAACCGCTTTTAGCGGAACCGTTGTACCAGTTGGCGATTTAATTAATAAATTTTCTAAGTCAGATGTTGAAGCTGTATCTTTTCGATCAATTAATAAGCGAACGTTTAGCTCTTCACCGTCACGAGCAAGCTGGCTAGCGACAACGCCTTGTGTAGCTTCTGATATCGTGCTGGAGATTTGTGCACTTCCAATTCCGTATTGTGATGCTTTATCACGATTGATTGAAATCACAACTTCAGGATTTCCATCGTTATAGCTTGACTCGGGTTCTCTTACCCCGTCAATTTCAGATAAAATATCGACAGTTTGATCTGAGATTCTCACTAATTCATCCAAATCAGGGCCTGAAATTTCAAGAGATATCGGATCTCCGGTAAAGCCTCCTTCACTAGATGATACGGTTGCATCAACGCTCGGAATGTCGTTAAGCTTATTGCGGATTTCATCAGCTATTTCTTTATCTGAACGATCTCGCTCATCTACAGGTTTTAATAAGATGTTATAAGTAGCCTGATTTGTATTCGATCCAGCGGAGCCTGAAAAGTTATTCGATCCACCTACGGTAACGGATGATAAGTCAACCTCTGGAATATCTTTAAGAATTTCATTAATTTCTTCCGTTTTCTCATAAGTTGCTTCTAAAGCCGTTCCTTGAGGTAGCTTAGCTGTAACAGAAACGGTGCTCTGATCTTGGGCAGGAAGGAATTCTGTTCCGATAAAAGGAATTCCTGCAAAGGATAAAGCAAATAGAAGTAAAACTGCACCAACTGTTTTTTTCGGATGGCGTAGAGCGGTGTCTAATCTTCGTTTATAAAAATGCTTTACTTTACCAAACAACTTTCCATCTGTATTACTTTGCTCTTTTTCACGTGTCGCTAACTTAAGGAACAGTGAAGAAAACAGAGGTACAATGATTAAAGCTGTAAATAAAGACGCAAGCAATGAAAAGCTGATAACTAAAGCTAACGGCTTAAAGAGCTGCGCAGCCAGTCCATCTACGAATACTATTGGAAGAAAGACAACAACAGTTGTTAGAGTGGAAGCAATGATTGCTGTCCCAACTTGATTTGTTCCTTTAATAGCCGCATCTTTCTTTGATAACCCTTGCTTTCGAAGTCGGAAAATATTCTCAAGAATAACGATGGCATTATCTACCATCATCCCAATTCCAAGTGCTAGTCCACCTAATGTGAGTAAGTTAAGCGTTTGACCGCTAAAGTACATAAATACAAAGGTTGTGACAATTGAAAGTGGAATTGCAAGACCAATAATAATGGTACTACGAAGATTTCGTAGAAATAGGTAAAGGATAATTGATGCTAAAATGCTTCCGATAATCATATTGGACGTTACGGATTTAATGGACTGATTAATAAAATCACTCTGATCCAAAATCGTATCTATTTTTACACCTTCAGGAAGCGTTTGATTTAGCTCTTTCAGCCTGTCATCAATTTCATTTGCTACGGAAACAGTATTTGCCCCTGATTGTTTTAAGACAGAGATTCCAACAGCTTCTTTTCCATTTAGGTAGCTCAGTTGGTCAGCGTCTGCATAAGCTTCTTTTATCTCTGCTAAATTTTCGAGCTTAATAACACCAGACTGTGTAGGAATCGGGAGCTCTTTAATATCTTCAATTGAAGTAAACTGTCCCGTAATCCTTATTGGTAAGTTTTGATTTTGATCTTGAACATTTCCAGCGGGTAAGTTTAAATTTTCTGATCCGATAATTTGTTGAAGGTCTTGTAACGTTAAGTTATAAGAAGCCATTTTTTGCTGATCAAGCGTTAGTAAGATTTCTTTTTCCGCTCCACCCGATACCGTAACGGAAGCAACACCATCAGCTCCATCTAGAGCAGCTTTAATATCTTCTTCTGCAATTTGTTTTAAATCTTCTAGAATTTGCTCATTTTCACTTGTTAATGAGAGCTGAACAATCGGTAGATCACTTGGGTCAAAGCGCATGACTCGCGGTAGGGAAGCACCTTCAGGTAGAGCTTCGCGTGCCATGTCGATTCGCTCGCGCATATTTAACGTAGCGAAGTTCATATCGGTTCCCCACGTAAACGAAACAAGCACGAGTACGCCACCGTTTTGAGAGACAGATCGTACGCTTTCAACATTAGGCAGCGTACTCATAGAACTTTCAAGTGGTTCTGCAAGCAGGTTTTCAATTTCTTTTGGACCTGCTCCGTCATATGTAGCTGTAACGGCAGCTACGGGAAACGTTAATTCAGGAAATAAATCAACGGGCATGTTTCTTCCACTAACGCCTCCAAGAATGAGAAGAAGAACAAGAACCATTGACATGGCAACAGGGCGAAGAACGGATAGCTTAACTATTTTCATCTTGTTTTTCACTCGCTCGTTGCTTTACTTCATTGCCGTCTTGTATCTGATCTTTTCCATCAGTCACAATGACATCATCTGCTTTTAGACCATCGACAACTTGATACTGGTCGTCATTTGCAAATCCTAATGTGATAGGAGTCTTAACTGCTTTCTTCCCATTAACAATATATACATACGCTTGCTCTTCATCGTACGAGATGGCGCTGGATGGAATGACTAACGCATCTGATAAAGAATCAATTGTTACTTCTCCAGTTGCTTTCATGCCACCTTTTACTTGACTCTTTGCATTTTCAATAGGTGCTTTTACTGTGAACAGTCCAGTTTCAGGATTAGCGGTAGGAGACACGGTTGAAATTTTACTAGTAAATTCTTGTGTTACCCCGTCAAATGTAAGTTTAATTTGGTTTCCAGCTTTTAATTGTGATACTTGATAGCTGTTAACTTGAAAAGTAGCATCCACATTGGATTGATCAATGACCGTCATAAGTGGAGTACTAGGAGCGGCAATTCCATTTTCAACAGCACTGACATCCGCAATCGTTCCGCTTATTGGAGCAGTTAGACGAGTAGATGCAACAATCTGCTCAGCCTGAGCAACTGCTTGGTTTGCTTGTTGCTGTTGCTGCTTTAACTGCGGAAGCATATCAGGAGTTAATGAAATCTGTGACAGAGACTTTTGAGCTAACTTTGCTTGATTTAATGAAATTTCGAGTCCGCTTTGCACTAAATCAGAAGAGGTTACATCTCCATTTTGAGCTTCCTCTAGCAAAGATTCTGATTTGTTCATCGAAGCTTCAAGTTCCTTTTGAGCCTGTTGAATTTCTTGGGATTGATCAGGCGTAGCTTTTGCTTCTGCTTCTTTAACCGCTTTACTAATATCAGCAGCCGCTTGTCTAGCTTCATTAAGCTGTTTAGTTGCTTCGGAAGCATCTAAAGACACAAGCAAATCACCTTTTTGGACAGTATCACCTACTTTAACATGGACTTTTTCTACGTTTAAGGGGTTTGCCGTTACAATAGGGACTTGTTTTGAAGGCATCGCTACTCCCGATAGTTCAGTGGTGTTAACCAAGTCACTTTTTGAAACTTTTGCTGTTTCTACTACCGGTACGTTATCTTTCGTGTCTTCGGTAGTAATTTCTTGCGGAGCACAAGCGGCTAATAATAAAACAGTCGTAACAGCGCTAAGCTGCAAGATTTTCATGTGTGAATCACCTCGTTGGCCTAAATTTCTTCATAATAAACTACATCGTCTCAGTTTGCCTATTATCTCTTATAAAATTATGATTCTTTTTGACAAAAGTCATGCAAAAATTGACGAATACCTATCTTTTAATATACACGTATCTTCCTATTATTTCGCCTAATAAGGTGCTCATGTAAGAAAAAATCCAAACTGTTGATCTTTGATGAAAAAAAACAAATAAAAGTTTGACAAAAAAGTGAACAAATAAAAAATTTGAAACTTAATTTGATGTTTAAACGTATTAGTAGTGTGGTAAATAATTAGTGACAGATTTTAAAAATGGTTTTGCACAATAAAATAAGGATACCATTTCAATAAAAATTGTAGTATAATGCAAAATAGATATTATCTTATTTAAAGTAATTATAAAATAATATCGATTTTCATTATCAGTCATTAACTATTTACAATCGTTAACTTTTCATAAAAACAGCAAGATGTTAGTATAAAGAAAAATAACTTATGGCTAAGATTTTTTGCCCATTATGACCGATTATGATAGAAGGAGTGAAGGATTAAATGGTTACATTATATACATCACCAAGTTGTACGTCTTGTCGAAAAGCGAAAGCATGGTTAGAAGAAAATGAAATTGCATATGTAGAACGAAATATCTTTTCAGAGCCTTTATCAATTGATGAAATTAAACAAATTTTACGAATGACTGAAGATGGAACAGATGAAATTATTTCAACGCGTTCTAAGACATTCCAAAAATTAGATGTTCAGGTAGACGCAATGCCTCTTCAAGATTTATATGAATTAATTCAACAAAATCCAGGCTTATTACGTCGCCCGATCATCATTGATGAAAAGCGTCTTCAAGTTGGATATAACGAAGATGAAATTCGCCGTTTCTTACCTCGTAAAGTTCGTACTTTCCAACTTCGTGAAGCTCAACGCCTTGTTAATGGTTAAATAGAACATTAGATATAATATAAAAGCCTTCATGTATAACATGAAGGCTTTCTTGCTCCTATATTCTGCTTATTGTGAGCGAAATTTATTAATTAATAGTCCGCTCGCTAAGACCAAGATGACAGTGATGACTGGAATTGATGTTTCAAGCGTATGATTATTGGCGAAGAAGCCGTGTAGGTTCTTTTCGTGTCGAATCATATTTCCTGCTGTGTAAGCTAGAATACCCGCTCCTGCATAAATAAGTAGAGGAAAACGTTCCATTAAGTATAGGATAAGCTTACTTCCCCATACAATAATAGGAATAGAAACGAAAAGACCAATAATCACCAGTAAGATATTCCCATGAGCTGCACCAGCTACGGCGATGACGTTGTCTAAGCCCATGACAAGGTCAGCAAATACAATGGTGCGAACCGCAGCGCCTAATGTAGCACTTGCCTTAATATTGGAGGATTCGTCTTCATTTGAAACGAGCAGCTTAAATGCAATGACTACTAATAAAATTCCACCAATTAGTTGTAAATAAGGAATAGTTAATAAATAAACAGCTAAAATAGTAAGTAAAATACGAACTACAACAGCTAGCCCTGTACCAAGAACGATTGCTTTGTTGCGCTGTTTCTCAGGGAGGTTTCGGCTAGCAAGGGCAATTACAATTGCATTGTCTCCACCTAGTACGATATCAATACCGATAATGAGTAGGATGGAGGTGATTAGTTCCAAGTCCAATATACGTCGCCCCCCGATTTGTGTAACAGTTTGTGCTATTACGCAGTATTGAGCCTTCAGTCGTATCATGTTAAGGTTGCACCGGCTCGCATGGTTAACAGAGTGTTTTATTTCCCTTCCATAGGATTTTATCATAGAATGGATATATGAGGTGTACAGAAAGATTCTATGCTTGTTTACGTGGAGTTAGAATACTTTACAAATTTGTAAAGTCCATGTAGTATTGCTTTAACATAAAGGAAAATAGTCCTTATTTCGTTAAGGTAATGAGAAAGAAAGACCGTATTGCCTTCACTGATTTTTCCGAAGGGAGAGATGATAATGGAAATCGAACGCATTAATGAAAATACGGTAAAATTTTTTGTCACATACGTTGATATTGAAGAACGAGGATTTGACCGAAATGAAATTTGGTTTAGCAGAGAACGAAGCGAGGAACTGTTTTGGGAGATGATGGATGAAATTCATCAAGAAGAAGAGTTCGTAGCAGAAGGTCCGCTTTGGATTCAGGTACATGCGCTTGAAAAAGGCTTAGAAGTTATTGTAACAAGAGCTCAAATTTCAAAAGATGGTCAAAAATTCGAAGTACCAGTTGGCGAAAATGATAAAATTGATATCCCTGTAGACGGAAAAGTTGAAGCGCTGTTAGATCAGCATCAAGCCAACCAAAAGAAAAAGGATGAGCTTGAAGAGGATGTCATTGAAGATGAAGGCCTGCATTTTGTGGCTCATTTCCGTGACTTAGAAGATTTAATCATGTTAAGCCACCATCTAGAATTAGATGAGCTAATCAATCATATGTATGTGTTTGAAGGCAAATATTATTTATATGTAGAATTTACAGATGATGAAGACTTCGTCACTGAGATTGATAATATATTAAGCATTATTTTAGAGTATGGAAATGAGTCTCATTTAACTGTGCACCGTTTAATGGAATATGGAAAGCAGTTAATGAGCGATAATGCATTAGAACAATTAAAGGCTCATTTTCCGTTAAGATAAAAGTGGCCGATTTCATGTATGTGAAATCGGTCTTTATTATGAACGAACAGCATGTTCATTAGTAGGATAGGTGAATAAAATTGAAAAATCGTTTACAGCTACTTGTGTTTATTGCAGGTCTTGTTGTCGTTCTTGTTTTGACAAAAGAGTATTTGAGTGGTCAAATTATTGGGATTCTGAGCTTGCTGATTACCATTAGCGTGATCTTTATTGGATTAGTTATTTCACTTGAAAATCGTCACCCAACCCAAACGTTAACATGGCTTGTCGTTTTAGGAAGTTTTCCTGTTGTCGGCTTTTTCTTTTATCTACTGTTTGGGCGAAACATTCGAAAGAGACGATTGTTTGCAAAAAAAGCGAAGCTAGATGAGCAGGTTTTATTGAAGATGGAAAGAGATTCTTCAATCTTTGATGAGCAGGTTGAGCGCTTTGGTGAAAAACGTAAACAGTTATTAACATTAGCTACTCAGCTCGGGAAAGCTCCCGTTTCATTTGCGTCTGATACGCGAGCACTCACGAATGGTGACGAAACATTTGATGAAATACTTGAAGCTCTACAGCATGCGCGTCACCACATTCATATGGAATATTACATTGTCAGACATGATGACCTAGGACAAAAAATTAAAGATATTTTGATTGAAAAAGTACAAGAGGGTATTTATGTGCGCTTTTTGTACGACGCCGTTGGAAGTTTTAAGCTTTCTAAGCACTACATTCACGAAATGCGAGAAGCAGGCGTAGAAATGGTACCATTTTTACCTGTTCGCTTGCCGCTGTTAAACAATAAAATTAACTTTCGAAACCACCGTAAAATTGTAGTGATAGACGGAACGATTGGATTTGTCGGAGGGTTAAATATTGGGGATGAATATCTTGGTCAAAGTCGACACTTTGGCTTTTGGCGTGACACGCATCTTCAGGTTCGTGGCGAAGCGGTGCGCTCTTTACAACTAATTTTCTTACAGGACTGGTATTATATGACGGGTCAAACGCTGTTAACCCAAACCTATTTGTCACCAGACTTAATTGATGTTGATGAGGAGAGCTGCGGGGGAGTTCAAATGATTGCTGGAGGTCCGGACCGAGAATGGGAAGTTATTAAACACTTATTTTTCTCCATGATTACGTCAGCACGAGAATCAATTTGGATTGCATCACCGTATTTTATTCCTGATGAAGATATCTTCACAGCGCTGAAAGTAGCAGCGCTTAGCGGAGTAGACGTTAGGTTACTTGTACCAAAAAAACCAGATAAAAAAATCGTTTTTCATGCTTCACGCTCTTACTTTCCAGAGTTACTAGCAGCAGGAGTGAAAGTGTATGAATACGAAAAAGGCTTCATGCACAGTAAAATTGTGATTGTGGATAAAGAAATTGCATCGATTGGTACTGCCAACATGGATATGAGAAGCTTTCATTTAAACTTTGAAGTGAATGCTTTTCTTTATAAAACAGCAAGTACTCAAAAGCTCGTTTATGAGTATATGCAGGACTTAGAGGTGTCTTCGTCACTTCATTTAGATCAATTTCAAAAGCGTCCCATCTTGCAGAGAGTTTTCGAGTCAACATCTCGATTATTATCACCTCTACTCTAAGAAAGACTGAGACA
>NZ_BCVD01000038.1 GCF_001591565.1 Priestia flexa NBRC 15715
ATTTTATATAAGGAATCATGTTATTTATTGGAGGTTAAATGAGTATATAGGGCTAAAAAATATGTTTACAAATTAAGTATATTTTACTATTTTTAGTAGTAGGAATACTAATGAAATTGGGGGCTTTTATATGATTAAAGTTGGAATGCCGCTTAACTTAGAAAGTGAAGAAGATCAAATCACTTATCGATGTAAAGTGGTTGATTGTACAGAACACAAACTGATAATTGATTATCCATTTAACGAAAAGACCAAAAAAACAGCTTTCCTAATGAAGGGAACAAAATTAAACGCCATGTTCGTAGGGGAAGATAAAGCCGTTTATGGATTCTCAACAGAAGTAAAAGATCGAGCAATTAAAGATATACCTGTTATTGAATTAGACTATCCGGGAGACGATTCTTTAGAAGCTGTACAGAGAAGAAATTTCTTTCGAGTTCCCGTAACGCTAACGGTAGTTATGGAGAAATATGGTGAAGCGAAAAACTCCTTGCAGAGCTTTACGAGAGACTTAAGTGCCGGAGGGGTTTGTATTAACCTGTCTGAAAGAAGTGATTTTAAAGTGAATGAAGAAGTTAAGGTAGGCTTATTACTAAAGCATGAAGAGGAAGAGGTAACTCTTGAACTGCAAGGTAAGCTTGTTCGTGTTGAACAGCCAATTAACGAACAGCAAGGGCAGCTATCCGTAGAGTTTTTGAGTCCAAATATAAAAGCAAAACAGCTACTAATGCGCTATACGTTAAAGCGTCAGCTCGAGTTAAGAAGAAAGGGATTGTTATAAAGTAAGTATAAATTAAACCTGTTCGTTCCAAACTAGTATGTAAATACAATAATGGAATGAGAGATTAACATGAAGCGGATTGAAAGCTTATTAGTGAAATTTGTTATTGTTCAGTTCTTCTTTTTGTTTGCTGCTCAGGCTCTTTTATTTTACAGCGAACATACAACCTATTTTTCAAAGGTTATACAGTATGAAGGAGTAGCAAAAAATAATTTCAACAAAATTATTGAAACGTTCGACCAGTAAAGCAGCGATATGATAAAATAGAAACAATGATTAAAAAAGCAGGGGGCAACCTGCTCTTTTTTTTCGTGTAAAAAGAAATTAATGAAAAATATGTTCTTGTTAGCACGTCAAGGAGGATTTATGGAAAAGCGAATTTCAATTGCTATTGATGGACCTGCTGCAGCTGGGAAAAGTACAGTAGCAAAGATTATAGCAGAAAATTTATCATATATTTATGTAGACACAGGTGCGATGTATCGTGCCCTTACGTATCAAGCCCAGCAGCAAGGGGGTAAATTAGAAAGCGAAGAAGCGTTACTTCGTTTATTAAATGAAACAGAGATTGAACTTAAACCTTCTGAAAATGGACAGATTGTTAGTGTGAATGGTAAAGAAGTAACCAACGAGATCCGTTCAGCAGAGGTGACAAATTCAGTATCAATCGTTGCTAAACACCGATCAGTGCGTGAAGAAATGGTCGTTCGACAGCAGAAGTTAGCTCAAAATGGAGGCGTTGTAATGGATGGGCGTGACATTGGTACGCACGTCCTTCCCCATGCAGAAGTGAAAATCTTTTTACTTGCATCAGTGGAAGAGCGGGCTCAGCGTCGTCATGAAGAGAACGTGAGAAAAGGTTTCCCATCTAATCTAGAACAGCATAAAATTGACATTGCTCGTCGAGATAAAATTGATTCAGAGCGTGAAGTCGCGCCTTTGAAAAAAGCAGATGATGCAATTGAAATTGATACAACAGCATTGTCAATTGAAGGTGTCGTTGAAAAAATACTTTCTATTATACATGAAAGGGTTGGAATGCTGTGAGCTTTTATACATTTGCACGTTCAGTAGTACGCGGTATATTAAAACCTGTTTATCGTTATGAAGTAATTGGTACAGAGAATATCCCATCAGAAGGTGGGGTATTGCTGTGCTCAAATCATATTGATAACCTTGATCCCCCTACCGTAGGGATTACATGCCCTCGTCCGATTTCGTTCATGGCCAAAGCAGAGTTGTTTGATGCACCCGTCTTAAAAACCATTTTACCTAAATTAGAAACATTTCCAGTAAAGCGCGGCGTGGGAGATCGTGAAGCTCTGCGAAAAGGATTAGGAATTCTAAAAGAAGGAAAAGTGCTTGGCCTTTTCCCTGAAGGAACAAGAAGTAAAGACGGTAAACTAAAAAAAGGGTTAGCGGGAGTAGGTTTTTTTGCACTGCGTTCTACAGCTGATGTTGTACCGTGTGCAATTATTGGTCCATATAAAGCATTTTCTAAAGTGAAAGTAGTGTATGGAAAGCCATTAGATATGTCAGAGTTTAGAGAACGCCGTGCATCTGCTGATGAAGTGACGGAAGCAATTATGAGTGAAATTGCTAAATTGATTGAAAAATACCAATAGTTAATAAGCTTTTCGCTTGACAAAAGATTCTATTTATTAGAAGTTAGTAACAAAGAGAGTTTTTTCTATACAAAAATAGATACAAGGATATATAGTGATAAGAGCTTCGCTGCTTTTTATCTGAAAATATATTGCTGCTAGATATTGAAGGAGGAAAAGACGATGGTAGAAGATATGAATCAAGTAGAAGTAAAAGCATTAGAAGTTGGCGAAACTGTAACTGGAACTGTAACGAAAGTTGAAGATAAGCAAGTTCTAGTTGAAGTTGCCAACAGCAAGCTAGATGGTGTTATTCCAATCAGTGAATTATCAAGTTTACATATTGAAAAAGCAAGTGATGTAATTAAAGAAGGTACAGAGATTCAAGCAAAGGTAATTAAAGTTGAAGAAGAGCTATTAGTCTTGTCTAAGAAAGCAGTCGATGCAGAAAAAGCTTGGGATGATTTAGAAGAAAAACTAAGCACAGGCGAAGTGTTTGAAGCTGTTGTAAAGGAAGTTGTTAAAGGTGGATTAGTAGCAGACATTGGTGTGCGAGGATTTATCCCTGCATCTTTAGTTGAAGCGCATTTTGTTGATGACTTTGCTAGCTATCAAGACCAAACGTTAACGGTTAAAGTCGTAGAACTCGATCGTGAAAAAAATCGTATTATCCTATCACACCGTGCTGTTGTTGAAGAAGAAAACGCGCAAAAGAAACAAACAGCTCTTAGTTCTTTAGCGGAAGGTCAAGTACTGGAAGGAACAGTGCAGCGCTTAACAGACTTTGGAGCTTTTGTTGATGTTGGAGGCGTTGATGGTCTTGTTCACATCTCTCAACTTTCACACGAGCGAGTAGAAAAGCCTTCTGATGTAGTAAAAGAAGGAGATAGCGTAAAGGTAAAAGTACTATCAGTTGATAAAGGAAACGGACGTATTTCTTTATCAATTAAAGATACGCTTGAGGGACCATGGGACAATATTTCTTCAAAGCTTAAACAAGGTGATGTAGTCGATGGAACTGTTCGCCGATTAGTATCGTTTGGAGCTTTTGTCGAGGTATTACCTGGTGTAGAAGGGCTTGTGCACATTTCTCACATTTCTCACAAACATATTGGTACTCCTCATGAAGTATTAACTGAAGGAGAAAAGGTTACAGTAAAGGTATTAGATGTGAGCGAAAGCGAACGTCGAATTTCATTAAGCATTCGTGACCTTGAGGAAGAAGGGCCGGTGGATTATGGTGACTACAATATTCAAGAAGAATCAAAAGGTTTTCAGTTAGGCGACATGATTGGAGATCAATTAAAAAAACTAAAATAATGGTGATGTTTGGTGAGTAGAGCGAAACGAAAAATCGATCACATTCATCATGCGATTCAAACCGGACAACATCGCTTACACGGACTCGACGACATTCAGTTTGTGCATAACAGCTTGCCAGATAAAAGTGTAAAAGATGTCCAGTTAAATACAAAGATTGGCGAACTTTCACTGAGTTCGCCAATTTTTATCAATGCAATGACTGGAGGCGGCGGGTTAGAGACGGAAGAAATTAACCGTTCTCTAGCACGAGTTTCTAGCGCTTGTAATTTAGCGATGGCTGTAGGTTCACAGATGGCTGCGATTAAAAACGAAGAAGAAGAAAAAACATATCGAGTAGTAAGGCAAGAAAACCCAACTGGAATCATCCTTGCTAACCTTGGAAGCGAAGCGACAGTGGATCAGGCAAAGCGGGCTGTTGATATGCTTGAAGCCAATGGGATGCAAATCCACTTGAACGTAATTCAAGAGCTAGTTATGCCAGAAGGAGATCGGGACTTTACGGGAGCTTTAAAGCGCATTGAACAAATTGTGAATGCCTTAGATGTACCTGTTATAGCAAAAGAAGTAGGTTTTGGGATGAGCGCTGCGGCAGCGACTAAACTAAAAGAAGTCGGCGTGAGTATTATTGATGTTGGGGGTTACGGCGGTACGAATTTTTCGAAAATCGAAAATGAGAGGCGTGAGAATCATTTTCATTTTTTTAACGATTGGGGAATTTCAACCGCAGCATCTTTAGCAGAAGTATCACAGAGTGTAGGCGGTATTTCAATTATCGGCTCTGGAGGTATTCAAACAGCAATGGATGTAGCCAAATCGCTCGCTTTAGGTGCTTCAGCAACTGGATTAGCTGGGCGTCTACTGTCTGTTTTAATGGATTCAGGTATAGAAGCTGTTATCGAAGAAGTTTTAGAACTCCATGAAGAATTAAGGTTCATCATGGTTGCATTAGGTACTGGTTCTATTTCAGAGCTTCAGCAAGTTCCGCTTGTTATTACGGGAAAAACTTATGATTGGCTATGTCAGCGACCAGTGTCGATTGAAAAATTTAATAATAGATAGCCAAAACAACAAAACAAGCACACGATACCGTGTGCTTGTTTTGTTGTTTTGAATCGGATTTTTACTATCATAGTAAAAAAAGCAGGCAGAAAACCTGACAACTTGGATGAAATAACAAACGTTTATTATATATAATAGTCTGAAAATACAGAAAAGTAGGTGTGGTTATGAAAAAAGGACATCCTGCACTGACCATTTTTCTATTCTTTTTAGGCTGGGTTTTTATGTATGCAGATCGCAATATTTTATCTCCGGTGATGGGAGATATTGGAGAGCAGTGGGGGCTGACAAAAACAGAGCTCGGGTTAATGGCTACGGTGTTTTTTGCCTCCTATGCAGCTATGCAGATTCCCACGGGCTTTTTAGCAGATCGTTTTGGAAGAGTGAAGGTGCTTGTTATTGGATATATCTTATTTGGGGTAGCAACCTTTTTAACTGGCTTGGCTACGACGTTCGGCATGTTTTTACTAATGCGTGCACTAACTGGCCTTGGAGAAGGTACTTATTATGGATCACAGTACGGTATCTCTTCAAGCATCACTTCAGAAAGATATCGAGGGCTTGTGTCGGCATTGATTAACAGCGGTATGGCATTTGGTATTTCACTAGGTTTTATCGGCTCATCGTATATTACATATACGCTTGATAAAGGATGGCAGTTCACTTTTTATCTTTTTGCTGTACCAACTATAATTGTAGCTATTTTAATTGCACTGTTTGTGGAAGATGGGAGAGCAAAGGAGAGTAAGGTACAAGCAAAAGAAAAAGAACCACTGCGGAAACTATTTACGAAAAACCATATTCTAGTGTACATTTTAATCTTTTGCTCACTTTACGGTTTTTTTGGAATGCTAACATGGCTACCGTATTACCTACAAAGCTCTAGGGGTCTTGAAGCTTCGGAAACAGGTATTATTGCTTCATTAGTACCTTGGGCATCTATTCCTGGAGCCATTTTCTTTGGCTATATGTCCGATCGAATTCAAAATAAAAAAGCATTGATTGTTAGTTTGTCAATTGCTGGGGCACTATGTCAATTTTTAATCCCCTACACAAATAGCTATGTTTGGCTGTTAGTTGGACTCATAGTGTATGGGCTGATTGGGAAATTAGCGTTAGATCCAATCCTCATTTCATACATTGCATCTATTACGCCATCTACAATGTATTCTAAAGTGTATGGATTCTTTAATTTTAGCGGGATGCTTTCATCTATTTTTGCACCATATATCACTGGTTATTTTGCTGATCGCTCAGGAAGCATGGAGTTAGGATTTTATCTATCAGGTGGACTTCTCTTAATTGGAGCGCTACTCTTTTTACTTACAGGACAACAGAAATCTGTTTATTCCGTTTCGAATCCTGTTTTAAAATGAAAATACGAGGCTAGGACATAAGTATTTAAGCCAATATTATATCCAAATTATTGAGGGGTAACCTCTTTTATAGTTTGGCTTTTTTGTTAATTGGAAAACCAATTTAAAAAACTAATGGAATGGAGCGGCGTAGGACAAGTAAATCATGCGGAAACTAGAGGGAAAACTGAGACCCCGCAGTGCGGCGAGGAAGCTCAGACTTCTTTCCGCGGACAGCGAGTGTCTGCAGCGCAATGGAACGGACTGGTTGCTACAACTTAAATTGTTTAGAAACGTCACGATTCGTCTTTGAGAAAGAATCATCAGCCTCTTATCTTTGTCCATTGGTATCTCTCCCTTCTTCAGGGCTTTGTAAACTAGTTGCACCTGGATAATGCAAGCCTTGGTCGCGATCTGATTCAACTCGCTTTGATTTCTTTAGCTTTTTCTCTTGACGGTCTTTTCCCATAATTTTCACCTCCTTATTTAGATTCATTATAGGTTTACCGAAGTTTATGTTTCTATGCTTATGCAAAGGGTTAATTTTTGTAAAACTGATACATAATGAAGAAATAGGGAGTTGAGAAGATGGAAGGTTTTCTATTCTATTGGTTTGCTTGGATTGGATGGGTCATTTCAACATTTTTTTTGCATAAAACGTCTTTACGGTGGAAGGTGTCGATGTTGTTGTTGATAAGCATTATGCTATCAACAACGTCCGTTTGGATAGGTCCATTTTTTGTTAGCTATACTTATCTTTTCTTATTAGTTATGGTGTGTGTAGATATTTCAAGGCTTAAAACTTCAAAGCAATTATACGTATTATTTATTTCACTGATTGTCATGTTTGCTTATGTAGGCTTTTGTTTGTTAGAACTGTATGATCCAGTATGGATTTTTGTGAACCGACAATGGCTGTTAACAGCTATTATTTTATATATTGGTTTTCTTCTAGTAAAAGATGATCACATGCGATGTATCGTTATTTTGCTAGGATTGTTAGGGGGAGATTTTCTATATAGCTTAATAGTCACGAATATCTCAATGCCGCATCCCGTGGGACAGCCAATGCTCCTTGACCTTGTAGCTACTGTACTAATGCTTCTTTTTATTTGGAAAGTTGTGCGGTCCCTTGCATCACAGTTCGATTGGTTGTTAGGAAAATTCCAGCGTCAAAAGCATAGTCCGGTCAAGCCTAATAATTGATTTTCTGAAAAATTTGTTGTTGTGAAGCAGCTTTTTTGATAGAATTGTTTGATTGAGAGAGTACTCTTAATTGTTGCATACATGTAAATAACATATTGACTAGTAGGCAATAATTTGAGGTCATGCATGTTTGCATGACCTCGGTTTTTGAAAATGAATGATCTTATCTATTAAAAATATTCAATTGTGAAACGAATAAGCAAAAGGTTACTATTTATACATAGAACAGATCAAAGAAAGGAAAGATTCGCATGCCAAAACCAATTATTGCGATTGTAGGCCGACCAAATGTTGGGAAGTCAACGATTTTTAATCGAATTGTAGGAGAGCGCGTATCAATTGTTGAAGATATTCCAGGCGTAACGCGCGATCGTATTTATAGCTCAGCAGAGTGGCTTAATATGGACTTTAATATCATTGATACAGGAGGAATTGATATTGGAGATGAGCCGTTTTTAGAGCAAATTAAGCAACAAGCTGAAATTGCTATTGATGAAGCGGACGTTATTATCTTTTTAACAAATGGACGAGATGGTATTACATCAGCTGATGAAGAAGTGGCAAAGATTCTATACAAATCTAAAAAACCTGTTGTATTAGCAGTCAATAAAATTGATAACCCTGAAATGAAAGAATTAATCTATGATTTCTATGCTTTAGGGTATGGAGAGCCATTCCCTATTTCAGGAACGCATGGTTTGGGCTTAGGAGACTTATTAGACGAAGCAGCTAAGCATTTCCCAAAAGATGAAGATGAAGACTATGGAGACGATGTTATTAAGTTTTCTTTGATTGGTCGACCAAATGTTGGGAAATCATCACTTGTAAATGCTGTGCTAGGTGAGGACCGCGTTATTGTAAGTAATATTGCAGGTACGACTCGTGATGCGATTGATACAAAGTTTACAAAAGAAGAACAAGAGTATGTTGTTATTGATACAGCTGGTATGAGAAAGCGCGGTAAAGTATACGAAAGCACAGAGAAATATAGTGTGCTTCGTGCGTTACGAGCGATTGAACGTTCAGATGTTGTCTTAGTTGTATTAAACGCAGAAGAAGGAATTATTGAACAAGATAAAAAGATTGCCGGTTATGCACAAGAAGCAGGTAAGGCAGTTGTTATCGTTATCAATAAGTGGGACACAGTAGAAAAAGACGATAAGACGATGAAAAAGTTTGAAGAAAACGTTCGTGAACATTTCCAATTCCTAACGTATGCGCCAATTGTCTTTTTATCAGCGAAAACAAAAAAACGTACGCATACGCTTTTACCAGTTATTAATATGGTAAATGAAAATCATGCAATGCGTGTCGAAACAAGTATCTTAAACGATGTGATCATGGATGCAGTTGCGATGAACCCAACACCAACACATAACGGTAAACGTCTTAAAATTTATTACGCAACGCAGGTAGCGATTAAACCACCTACTTTCGTTGTGTTTGTAAATGATCCTGAACTACTTCACTTCTCTTATGAGCGTTTCTTAGAAAACAAACTGCGCGCAGCGTTTGGATTTGAAGGAACACCAATTCGAATTATTGCTCGATCACGAAAATAAAAAGGAGTGCAGATAACATGGAGAAAATTGCGGTATTAGGTGCAGGGAGCTGGGGCACAGCTTTGGGCTTTGTATTAGCGGATAATGGTCATGATGTACGTATATGGGGACATCGCCAAGAAATAATTGATGGTATTAATGAAATGCATGAAAATAAAAAATACCTTCCCGGCGTAGAGCTTCCAATGACTATGCGAGGCTACACATCATTAGAAGAAGCAATTCTTGGAGTAGAAACAGTTATTCTAGCTGTTCCAACAAAAGCAATTCGTGAAGTGTTACAAAGCCTTGAAGAGGTTGCGACCAATCCGTTAACAATTGTTCATGTTAGTAAAGGAATTGAACCAGATACGCTGCTTCGCATCTCTGAAATGATTGAACAAGAAATGGAGCCTGCTAAATTACAGGACGTAGTGGTTTTATCTGGACCAAGTCATGCAGAGGAAGTAAGTAGAAGACAGCCTACTACTGTCACTTCGTCTTCTAAGAATATGAAAGCAGCCGAAAAAGTACAAGATTTGTTTAATAATCACCAATATTTTCGCGTATACACAAACCCAGATGTAATAGGGGTAGAAATTGGTGGGGCGTTGAAGAACATTATTGCATTAGCTGCTGGAATTACTGACGGCCTTGGTTATGGTGATAATGCTAAAGCTGCACTTATAACGCGTGGATTAGCAGAAATTGCGCGACTTGGTAGCGTATTAGGTGCAAACCCACTTACGTTTTCAGGATTGACTGGAATCGGTGATTTAATCGTAACGTGTACAAGCGTACATTCAAGAAACTGGCGTGCGGGGAACATGCTAGGCAAAGGTCATAAATTGGAAGAAGTGCTAGATAATATGGGGATGGTAGTAGAAGGTGTTCGGACAACGAAAGCTGCCTACCAGCTAGCTGAAAAATATGATGTAAAAATGCCAATTACCCAAGCGTTATATGATGTGCTGTTTAATGATGTTAGTGCAAAAGCAGCTGTAGATTCTTTAATGTCTCGTACGAAAACTCATGAAATGGAAGATTTAGCGAACATTTTAGGAGAACGAAAGAACTAACTTGCAAAGAAATGTAGAAAAAATAGGCAATTGGTGATGCGTAATCACTTGTAGTTGCATAAAATAACATGTAAATAAAGATGAGTGGAACTCTTCATGGGAATATTTAGTTGTAGCCGAAATAAAGTGCCCCCTTTATTTCGGTTTTTTATTTGGAGTCAATTAATAGAATCCTTAAATTCCCTCTTTTTACACGAAATATGGACCTCCTATGCTATAATGAGAGCAAGAAGGGGAGTGGGTGAGCGGTGTCGCCAGCGTTATTAAAAATGTGGATTTCACTTGGTTCAATTGTATTTATGTTTATTTCTGTGTTTTCTATTTATTTGAGTCGTTACAAAATTAAAAATGTTATATTTAAATATGTACTCGCTTTCATTGCCTATACATTAATGATTATTGCGGGATTCATTATGGTGCTTGTTGTCTTTAGTGGACCAACACCTGGAGCATAACAAAAACTGATAGGGTGAAGTTTAATGAGAAAAATCTTACTATTTATAATTTTTTGTAGCATAACATTCTTATTATCAGCTTGCTTATACCCTGAGGCTAATCTATCTCAAAATCAGGTGCCTTATAAAGATCAGCTTGCAGCTGTGCAACAAGCGGTTGATGACTTTCAAAAAGATAGCGGAGGATTATTACCAATTAAAACAAGGGATAACAATACGCCTATTTATCAAAAGTATCCCATTGAATTTAACAAGCTCAGCCCACGCTATATGCAAGAGCCACCCGGTACAGCGTTTGAAAGCGGAGGCGTTTTTTCATATATGCTGGTGGATGTAGAGGAGAATCCAACCGTTAAATTAATAGATTTACGAATGGCTGAACAAATCAAAGAGGTAAATATTCATCTGAATCTATACAGACAAAAACATAGTGGTTATGCGCCATTTAAAGAGGTCATTGCCGATGGTGTTTTTTCTATTGACTATAAAAAATTAAATATGAAAGAGCCACCTACAGTTGTAAGTCCTTATAGCGGTCAATTACTTCCTCTTGTATTAAATGGGAAAGGTGAGCTGTTTGTAGATTATTCATCGGACTTATATGAAGTATTGCAAAAGCATAAACATACATATAAAGAAGGAGAAGATATCCGGAATCTTCTAGTTGAGCATTCTTCTTTTGTTCCGGCTTATTCATTGCCCTATACCATCGACGAAAAAACAAATGAGCCAATATTTTTAGAAAAATGAGTCATGAACCCTTTCTCGCTGAATAAAATTCAGAGAGAAGGGGTTTTCTCTTTCTTATAAGAAATTTTAGCCTAACTTGTGATTGAGTCAGCATGTGCATGAAAAAAATTATAAATTTTTCTATCGAAAGTCATATTTTAATAGGACAACGTCATAACTATATAATGTCCTAATTTACTCTCGCAATGGATGTCATATCCTATGAACTCATAGATCGGAGGGGATCTTTTGGAAAAGGTAGATGTGTTTAAGGATATCGCCGAACGTACAGGAGGCGATATATATTTAGGGGTAGTTGGTGCAGTAAGAACAGGGAAGTCAACTTTTATAAAGAAGTTTATGGAGCTAATGGTATTACCTCACATTGAAAATGAAGCAGAGCGAGCACGAACGCAAGATGAATTGCCTCAAAGTGCAGCAGGAAAAACGATTATGACAACTGAGCCCAAATTTGTTCCAAATCAAGCGGTTAGCGTACAAGTGGACGATGGGCTAGATGTTAACATAAGATTGGTAGACTGTGTAGGATATACAGTTCCAGGTGCGAAAGGTTACGAGGATGAAAATGGTCCTAGAATGATTAATACTCCTTGGTATGAAGAGCCGATTCCGTTTCATGAAGCTGCTGAAATTGGCACTCGAAAAGTAATTCAAGAGCATTCTACAATCGGTGTTGTTATTACAACAGACGGCACAATTGGAGATATTCCACGCCATGACTATCTAGAAGCGGAAGAGCGAGTAATCAATGAATTAAAAGAAGTAGGAAAGCCTTTTATCATGGTTGTTAATACCGTTCAGCCTTACCACCCAGATACGGAGAAGCTAAGAGTAAATCTTAACGAGAAGTATGACATTCCAGTGTTGGCCATGAGCGTGGAAAGTATGCGTGATACAGACGTTCTAAATGTGCTAAGAGAAGCCCTATATGAATTCCCTGTGCTAGAAGTTAATGTTAACTTGCCGAGCTGGGTTATGGTATTAAAAGATAAGCATTGGTTACGTGAAAGTTACCAAGAAGCAGTTCAAGAGACGGTAAAAGATATTAAAAGATTACGCGATGTTGATCGGGTAGTGGCACAGTTTACAGAATTCGAATTCATTGAGCAAGCTCGATTAGCAGGGATTGAAATGGGGCAGGGAATTGCTGAGATTGATTTATATGCTCCGGATGACTTATATGATCAAATCTTAAAAGAGGTTGTAGGTGTTGAAATTCGTGGGCGAGACCACCTATTACAGCTTATGCAAGATTTTGTGCATGCTAAAATGGAGTATGATCAAGTATCAGATGCGCTTCGTATGGTGAAGCAAACTGGGTATGGGGTTGCAGCACCATCTTTAGCAGATATGAGCCTAGATGAGCCGGAAATTATTCGTCAAGGATCTCGTTTTGGAGTTCGCTTAAAAGCCGTTGCACCTTCAATTCACATGATTAAAGTGGATGTAGAATCTGAGTTTGCTCCAATTATCGGTACAGAAAAACAAAGTGAAGAGCTGGTCCGTTATTTAATGCAAGATTTTGAAGATGACCCACTGTCAATTTGGAATTCAGATATCTTTGGTAGATCATTAAGCTCTATTGTAAGAGAAGGTATACAAGGAAAGCTTTCGCTAATGCCGGAAAATGCACGCTACAAACTAAAAGAAACGCTAGAGCGTATTATCAACGAAGGCTCAGGTGGTTTAATTGCGATTATTTTATAACATTGATTAATAATAGACGGTTGCAGGCTCTTTTAATAAGGAGCCTTTTTCTTATGTTTAAAAGCTGAAGGCTGGAAAAATGTTGGATATTATCAAAACGAATAAAGGGTAAAAAGTATGTGAAAGAACATATGTTTCTGTTTTTTTACTATATAACGATTTTCTGCTTGCTATGCTATTAGCGATATGTTAATCTTTTAAAAGAAATCGATTGGACATACTAGTTTTTGTATGGAAGTCTCCGAGACAAAATGAAAAACGTTGAATTATTCATAACAATCGTTTATTATTAGGCTTGTTGATACATAGGTTATGTATAATATTCGTTAATTTTGTTAACAAATGAGATATCGTCGATTACTAGATTCCTTTTGTAATGGGATTTTAGTTTTTATATGATCCGATTTTTGGGAGGAGGTGAATGGCATGAACAAGACAGAATTAATCAATGCTGTTGCAGAAGCGAGTGAGCTTTCAAAAAAGGATGCTACAAAGGCAGTTGATGCTGTTTTTGATACAATCTTAGATGCTTTAAAAGACGGTGACAAAGTTCAACTAATTGGTTTTGGTAACTTTGAAGTACGTGAGCGTGCTGCACGTAAAGGTCGTAACCCTCAAACGGGTGAGGAGATTGAAATCGCTGCAAGCAAAGTTCCTGCATTCAAACCAGGTAAAGCTCTTAAAGACGCTGTAAAATAATATTTACATAAAATGTCTATTTTTATAGTCATAATACAAGAGCTTTGAAAGGTCGCATATTTTGCGACCTTTCTTTTTTGCCTTTAGTACATACATATGCTAGAATTTTTTTAACTACGTCGTAATGCAACGAATGGGAGGCTACAGGATGTCAACTGTAAATAAAGAACAAATCGAACAAGCAGTAAGGCAGATTTTAGAAGCGATTGGAGAAGATCCAAATCGAGAAGGGCTATTGGATACACCAAAGCGCGTGGCTAAAATGTATGAAGAAGTCTTTTCGGGATTGAACGAAGATCCAAACGAACATTTTAAAACTATATTTGGCGAGGAACACGAAGAGTTAGTTTTAGTAAAAGACATCAACTTTCATTCAATGTGTGAACATCACTTGGTTCCTTTCTATGGAAAGGTTCATGTTGCATATATTCCAAAAGGTGGTCGCGTAACTGGATTAAGTAAGCTTGCACGTGCAGTGGAGGCTGTCTCTAAGCGCCCACAGCTTCAAGAAAGGATTACGTCTACAGTTGCTGATTCAATCGTGGAAACCTTATCTCCTCATGGAGTCATGGTTATTGTAGAAGCTGAACATATGTGCATGACAATGCGAGGCGTTCGGAAACCAGGAGCTATGACCGTTACATCAGCGGTTCGAGGAGTATTTGAGCACGACCAAGCAGCACGCGCAGAAGTATTATCATTAATCAAGTCGTAATTGGCTAGAGATGGAGGGGAAATTATGGCACAAAAATCGAATCCGGAATACATCGTCATCAAAGCAGTGGAAGATGGTGTAAATGTTATTGGTCTAACAAGAGGTGCAGATACACGATTTCATCACTCTGAAAAGCTAGATAAAGGCGAAGTGATGATTGCTCAATTCACAGAGCATACGTCAGCAATTAAAATAAGAGGCAAAGCACTTATCCAAACGGTTCATGGTGAGGTTGAATCCGACGTTAAAAAATAAGCAGGAGTTTCCTGCTTTTATTTTTATGGTATACACGACCATTTCAAGTGAAGTGAATAACAACATGTAAAGAATGGAAAAAATAAAAATGCGATAAAATCAAATCATAACCTAGCCGTCGATTATGATTTTAAAGGTTAAATTAACCTTTAGTTATGGTATAATTGACACTATCGAATTTACTTTGGAAAAAGCAGTGACTGAAAGGGAGACAAGGGTGATGAATGTGCAAAACATCTACGATACGGTTGCAGACATGAAAGAACAAATTCATGCTGAGTTGAGTCATCCATATGTTCAAAAATTTATTCATCATCCAACTGTAGATGAAAATAAATTATTATACATATGCTCGTTTTTAACGACTCTTTCACTTGAACAGCAAAAATGGAGTCGCTGTGCGCTGTCAGTTATGCTTGTGCAAACTGCACTAGATACCCACGACCTGGTCTCTACTCAAGATGTTGATAGTGAAGGAACACAACTGCACAAGCGACAGCTAACAGTATTAGCAGGTGATTATTATAGCGGTTTGTATTACTATTACTTAGCACAAACGGGGCAAATTGACTTAATTAAGGTAATTGCTTCGTCTATTAAAGAAATTAATATTGCTAAAATCCACATCTATCATAACCAAACACAAGACGTACAGGATATGATGACGAATTTCTTTACGGTTGAATCATCGCTTATTAATTCCTTATGTGATTACTTTAATTGTCCGGAGTGGCGAGAGCTTTTAGAACATGCCTGTCGTTTAAACGCTATTTCAACCCAGCTAATAAAGTTGGCAAAACAAGAAGCCTCGATTTTATTAGACAATTATTATAAAAATGGAATGAAAAGCATTGGAATTCAAGAAGCGCTTTATGCTTCAAGTGAACCATCAATTGCTGTGGTAAAGCAATACCTAGCAGCAGGTTCACCTTTCATTAATGAGCTTAATGAGCCGTTAAAAGAGCATTTATACGAGATGATTGGCAGCTTAGAGCGTCTTAAAAATGTTGTAGGAGAAGGATAGTATGCAGCAATCAAAAGAAGAGCGTGTGCATGGAGTTTTCGAGAAAATATATAAAAATTATGATCAAATGAATTCAGTAATTAGCTTTCAGCGTCATAAAGCATGGAGAAAAGATACGATGAAGCGAATGGACGTACAGCCAGGGACAACTTCACTGGATGTATGCTGTGGAACAGCTGATTGGACATTAGCTATGGCTGAAGCTGTAGGTCCAACTGGTAAAGCTGTTGGGCTTGATTTTAGTCAAAACATGCTGAAGATTGGGCATGAAAAAGTGAACCAATCATCATTTTTAAATGTTGAATTATTGCATGGTAACGCAATGAATTTACCGTTTGAAGATAACTCATTTGATTATGTCACAATTGGCTTTGGTCTTCGAAATGTTCCTGACTATATGGCAGCATTGAAAGAAATGTACCGAGTAGTAAAGCCAGGTGGGAAAGTGGTATGTTTAGAAACATCTCAGCCAACCATGATTGGTTACCGACAAGCGTACCGTTTATACTTTAAATATATTATGCCTGCATTTGGGAAGCTATTTGCTAAAAGCTACGATGAATATTCATGGCTTCAAGAATCAGCGCGCGATTTCCCGGGCCCAAAAGAACTGGCTGAAATGTTTAAACAAGCAGGATTTGAAGACATTGAAGTTAAAACCTATACCGGTGGAGTAGCTGCAATGCATTTAGGGTACAAACGAGTATAGAGACAATTGTAATAAATATTAATGTGTAAAGTAGTGTAACATCGAACGATTGAAATGAATTTATAATGCTAGGTGAGTCCAATGAAATTAAAAATGATGTATACTTTTCTAAACACGGATATTGCACTAATTGAAAAAGAATTAGAGCAAAGGATTGAAACAAAAGAGGCATTAATTACAAATGCATCTCTTCACCTTTTACAGGCAGGGGGAAAAAGAATTCGCCCTGTCTTTGTTTTATTAGCCGGCAAGTTTGGCTCTTATGATGTCAATCAGATTAAGCATGTCGCAGTAGCCCTTGAGCTGATACACATGGCGTCTTTAGTTCACGACGATGTGATTGACGATGCGGATATGAGACGGGGTAAGCCAACGATTAAAGCCAAGTGGGATAATCGAATTGCTATGTATACGGGGGATTATATTTTTGCGCGTGCGCTTGAAACTATTACTAAAATTGAACAAGTGGATGCTCATAAAATCTTATCTGATACGATGGTTGAACTAACGCTAGGTGAGATTGAACAAATTAAAGATAAATATGATTTAAATCAAGACTTGCGTACGTACTTGCGTCGTATTAAGCGAAAAACAGCGTTGTTAATTGCAGCAAGCTGTCAGCTGGGGGCAATCGCGGCCGGTGCTCCAGAATCTATACATAAAAAGCTATTCCTGTTCGGTTACTATGTGGGAATGTCGTTTCAAATTACAGATGATATTTTGGATTTTACGTCTTCGGAAGAAAAGCTTGGTAAGCCGGTAGGAAGTGATTTGCTACAGGGGAACATCACACTGCCTGTTCTTTACGCATTAGAGGATCCAGATTTCCGTCTTAAAGTTGAGAGGTTATTTGTAGCAGACGATCAAACGGAGCTTATTTCCGAAATTATTACGTATATTACTTCTTCTGACGTAATTGATCGCTCTGTTAAAGTAAGTGAGCGTTACCTTGAAAAAGCCATGATGATCTTGAAAGAGTTACCAGATAATAAAGCGCGTAAAGCGTTATACCAGATTGCTAAGTACATTGGTAAAAGAAAATTTTAAAAAAATATTTTTGGTACGTTGTAAAACAACCTAAAGAGTGGTAAGATTTTCTTGAGTGTGATTACGCTTTCATTCGCTTTACATATCATAACTTCAGGGGTGGAGAGAAAATGATACAACAAACTTTTTTAATGGTCAAACCAGACGGGGTACAAAGAAGTATTGTGGGAGAGATTGTATCTCGCTTTGAAAAAAAGGGGTTTCAATTAGTAGGCGCAAAGTTAATGCACGTATCACAAGATTTGGCTGAAACACATTACGGAGAACATCGCGAAAAGCCATTTTTTAAAGAGCTAGTTGACTTTATTACATCAGGACCAGTATTTGCAATGGTATGGGAAGGGGAAAATGTCATTGCAAATGCACGTCAAATGATGGGGAAAACAAATCCTCAAGAAGCGCTTCCAGGTACAATTCGAGGAGACTATGGGCTTATTGTTGATAAAAATGTTATTCATGGTTCAGATTCTCCAGAGAGTGCCCAACGCGAAATTGCGCTGTTTTTCTCAGAGTCAGAGGTAGTATCATATAACAAACAGCTAAATAGTTTACTTTATTAAGCAGACAATTAGACAATTACCACGAAAAAAAGCAAATGAATCTAATTCATTTGCTTTTTTCTATGGAGAAATTTAACATCGATAAACGAGATTCCGATATAATGGAATAAAAAGAAATATGTAATATGATAGATAGGGGTCTTATTTATGACAAATGAATATGAAGAGTTTGTTCGCAAAATTAAGCTGAAAACAGGTATCGACTTGTCGTTATATAAAGAGGCACAAATGAAACGAAGGTTAGTATCTTTATATGAAAAGAAAGGGTTTACTAGTTTCCATACCTATTATCAAGCCCTAGCTTATCAAGAGGATTTATTGACTGAATTTTTAGATAGAATCACAATTAATGTTTCAGAGTTTTATCGAAATCGAAAGCGTTGGGAAGTGTTAGAAGAAACGATTCTACCTCAGTTAACAAAGGGGAACGAAACGCTAAAAGTCTGGAGCGCGGCATGTTCTACGGGAGAGGAACCATACACATTAGCGATGGTTTTATCTTCATACTATCCGCTTTCACACATTAAAATTTTAGCCACAGATTTGGATGAAACGGTTATTGAAAAAGCCAAAATAGGGTTGTATGCAGAAAAATCACTACAAGAAGTGCCGGTACATATAAAAAACAAGTATTTTACTAGTCAAGGATTGTTTTACAAAGTAAACGATGAGATTAAAAAGACGGTTACTTTTAAGAAACATAATTTACTTGCGGATCCCTTTTCACAACAGTTTGACTTAATTGTTTGTCGCAATGTGCTTATTTATTTCACTGAAGAGGCAAAGCATCAGCTTTATCAGAAGTTTTCGGATTCATTGAGAAAGGGAGGCGTCTTTTTTGTGGGAAGTACAGAGCAAGTATTTCAACCTCAGAAATATGGATTGGAAGTAGTAGATACGTTTTTTTATCGCAAATTATAATAGGGGCAGTAAAGAGTGCGTTCGCTTTTTTTTGTGTGGTGAAGTAACATAGAGTATGGTATAGTCATATTTAAAAATAAAAATTCAGACGATTTCCTGAAAAATACATAATAGTGGAGGTAGAAAGATGAGATACTTAACAGCAGGAGAGTCGCATGGCCCACAATTGACGACCATTCTAGAGGGTGTTCCAGCAGGGCTGCCTTTAACTGCGGAAGATGTAAACACAGAGCTTGCGCGTAGACAAAAAGGACATGGAAGAGGGCGTCGTATGCAAATTGAAACCGATCAGGTAGAAATTGTGAGTGGCGTTCGCCATGGCTACACGCTTGGATCTCCTATTGCGCTTGTTGTTGAAAATAACGATTGGAAGCATTGGACAAAGATTATGGGCATTGAGCCAATTTCTGAAGAAGAAGCCGAAGACGTAAAGCGAAAAATCTCACGCCCACGACCTGGACATGCAGATTTAAATGGCGCAATTAAATATGGACATCGCGATATGAGAAATGTATTAGAGCGTTCCTCAGCGCGTGAAACAACGGTTCGCGTTGCGGCTGGTGCAGTAGCAAAGCAAATTTTAGCTCAGTTTGGAATTAAAGTGGCAGGACATGTGCGTGAAATTGGGGGAATTAAAGCTAATCCTCCAGCATATGAAACTCTTGAACAACTCCAGGAAGTTACAGAGCGATCACCGGTTAGGTGTTTTGATGCAGCTGTTGAAAAAGATATGATGCAAGCGATTGATGATGCAAAAGAAGCTGGAGATTCAATCGGCGGAATTGTTGAAGTCATCGTGGAAGGTATGCCAGCTGGTGTTGGTAGCTATGTACACTATGATCGTAAATTAGATGCTAAAATTGCTGCGGCTGTAATGAGTATTAATGCGTTTAAAGGGGTTGAATTTGGCCTTGGTTTTGAAGCTGCTCGAAAGCCTGGTAGCGAAGTTCATGATGAAATTTTGTGGGATAAAAAAAATGGATACACAAGACGAACAAACCGTTTAGGTGGTTTTGAAGGTGGGATGACTACGGGAATGCCTATTGTTGTTAGAGGTGTTATGAAGCCAATCCCAACGCTCTATAAGCCATTGAAAAGTGTTGATGTTGAAACGAAAGAACCATTTGAAGCAAGTATTGAACGTTCAGATAGCTGTGCGGTTCCTGCAGCTAGTGTCGTAGCCGAAGCAGTTGTTGCGTGGGAGTTAGCATCTGCAATCGTAGAACAGTTTGGCCAAGACCAAATTGAAACGATTGCTGAAAATATTAAGCAGATGCGTGAATATGCGAGGGGATTTTAATGGAACAAATTCAAATTGAAACCAAGTCTAAAACATATCCTCTTTATCTAGGTGAAAACATTCTATCTAAACTTCCATCAGTTATCGAAAACGTAAAGCCAAATGCTTCACAAATTTTAGTGTTGACAGATGAAGCAGTAAACGAGTGCTACGGAGATAAAATGATGGACGCTTTATCTTCGTATTCAACGGTTTATAAATACGTACTGCCTAGCGGTGAGCAAGCGAAATCCTTCGAACATTACTATGCGTGTCAAACGTTTGCTTTAGAAAAGCAGCTGGATCGTAATGCTCTTATTATTGCATTTGGAGGAGGGGTAATTGGAGACTTAGCTGGCTTTGTTGCAGCAACTTATATGCGTGGTATCTCATTCATTCAGGTTCCAACAACCCTTCTTGCCCACGATAGTGCAGTCGGTGGAAAGGTAGCAATTAATCATGAACTAGGAAAAAATATGATTGGTGCGTTCTTTCAGCCAGAAGCTGTCTTTTATGACATTGAATTATTAAATACCTTACCTGAAAAAGAATGGCGTTCCGGTTTTGCTGAAGTGATTAAACATGCGTTAATTCATGACGTGGAATTCTATCAATGGCTGAAAACAACGATTAAAACGTTAAGTGATTTACGAGAGAATGCATTAATCCACGCGCTTAAAAAAGGAATCTCTGTTAAAGCAGCGATAGTGAAAGAAGATGAAATGGAAGCGGGTGTTCGAGCGCATTTAAACTTCGGACATACGTTAGGTCATGCCATTGAATCAGAATGTGGATATGGGAAAATTAGCCACGGGGAAGCGGTAGCAATTGGAATGCTTTTCGCCATGGATGTAAGCAACGCTTTAGGAAAAACAGCGTTTCCAGTATCCGAAATTGCTTCATGGTTTAAACAGTTTGGTTATCAAACATCGATTCCTTCACACTTAGAAAAAGAACGTTTATTAAAGAAAATGCAGGCTGATAAAAAGTCTAAGCAAAGTGACGTGTATATGGTCTTGCTCGAAGAAATTGGTCAACCTTATGTTCAAAAGGTGGAAGACGGTCTTATTTTAAACCTGTTAAGTCAGCAATTAGAGAATTCTAATTAAAAAAGTCTCATGGTTGACAATTTTTAGATGAACGTAATACAATGTAGATAGTTTAGAGTTAGTAATAAGTAGTTTAGTTGAGTTTAGGGTAGACGAGAATGAGATAGTTGAGAAGAGCTGAGTCTAGTTAAAATATGACATTCGTTTACCCAAAGGCATGCTTTTTTTTGATATGTCTTTGGGTTTATTTATAATATCTTCTAAAAACACCTCACTATTTCTCATTCTCCATTTGAAATGGAGGAATGAATCACATGACAAACACGTATACTTCCTTTCTGGAAGACTCTTCACACTTTTTAACAATTCCTATCACAAAGACGTTATATGTTGACAGCTTGACCCCAGTTGATCTGTTTCAGCGGGTGCAGGATGAAGCAGTCTATTTACTTGAAAGTAACGATGATACATCACCTTGGTCCAACTATTCATTTATTGGATTAAATCCTTTTTTATATGTTGCGGAAGAAAATGGTGAGTACATCATTAAAGACCGCTATTTACAACCGCGGTTTTCAGCTTCTAGCTTTAAAAATGCTGTTCAAACAGTGGATGAGCATTTTAAAGTAAAGCTTCCTAATCTGCCACTTCCCTTTAAAGGTGGTGCAGTTGGTTTTATTAGTTATGATGCGGTTTCACAAATTGAAAAAGTACAGGTCAATAAAGAAAATGACTTACAGATGCCAACATTTCATTTTATGTATTGCGAAACGCTATTAGCATACAATCACCAATCAAAAGAGTTAGTTCTTCTCCGCTATGTTCAGCTTAACGAAGGGGATACAGAGGCAGAAAAAAGTAAAAAGTATCAGCTTGCAGTTGAAGATATCAATTCGTATGTTAATCAAATAGTGAATCCCTCAACAAACAAGTTACCGCTTGTCTTTAATTCAGAACAAAAAGACGTAACGTTTAAAGGTGTAACTTCTTCGTACGAGAAAGAGCAGTTTATGAACGACGTTAACAAAATTAAAGAGTATATCAAAAGCGGTGACGTCTTTCAGGCGGTTTTATCCCAACGTTTTCAAGTTCCAACGAAAGCTTCTGGGTTTGATATTTACAGAGTATTGCGACTAGTTAACCCGTCTCCTTATTTATTTTATGTCAAAGTAGACGGTGTGGAATTAATCGGTAGCTCTCCAGAAAAGCTTATTGGAATCGAAAATGGTGAATTAGAAATTCATCCTATCGCTGGAACAAGACGTAGAGGACGGAACGAAGAAGAAGATCAGCATATGTACGAAGATTTAATCCAAGATGAAAAAGAACGTGCTGAACACTATATGCTAGTCGACTTAGCGCGTAATGATATTGGAAGAGTAGCTAAATACGGTAGCGTACAGACACCGGTATTAATGGAGTTGGTTAAATTTTCACACGTCATGCACTTAATTTCTAAAGTAACGGGAACTATTAGCCCAAGCGTTCATCCAATTGATGCTTTGCTAGCTGCCTTTCCAGCTGGGACAGTATCAGGTGCGCCAAAGGTGAGAGCCATGCAAATTTTAAATGAAATTGAACCTGTTGCACGTAATGTATATGCAGGAACCGTTGCTTATTTAGGGTTTGATGGGAATATTGATTCTTGTATTGCCATTCGAACAATTGTCTTAAAAGATGAAGTAGCTTATGTACAGGCTGGTGCTGGTATTGTAGCAGACTCTAAGCCAGAGCTAGAATGGAAAGAAACCCGTAACAAAGCGAGTGCCTTAATTAAAACGATTCAAATCGCTCAAGATATCTACGACAAAAAGGAGAATGTGTATGTTTAAAGAACTGCTATCAAAATGCTTAAATGGCGAAACGTTATCAGCTGTAGAAGCACAAGAGCTTATGAATGACATTATGAATGGGCAAGTTCCACCTACACAAATTGCAGGTATCCTTACTTTGTTAACTTACCGAGGCGAAACAGTTGAGGAAATCGTCGGCTTTGTTAAAGGGATGAGAAATAACATGAACACAATCTCCATTAGGTATGAAAACGTGATTGATACATGTGGAACTGGAGGAGATGGGGCGTCAACGTTTAATATTTCTACAGCAAGTGCTATTGTGGCATCAGCAGCTGGTGTAAAAGTAGCAAAGCATGGCAATCGTGCCGTTTCATCAAAAAGCGGAAGTGCGGATGTACTAGAGAGATTAGGAGTGGATATTCAAGGAGAGAAGACTGAAGTTGAAGAAGCGCTTGAACGTGTCAACATGTCATTTCTATTCGCTCCTCTTTATCACCCAGCTATGAAGCATGTTGCTCAAACACGCCGAGAATTAGGGTTTCGTACAGTTTTCAATGCGCTGGGTCCTTTAGCTAATCCCACAAATTGCAGCAAGCAGGTAATTGGTGTGTATTCAATCGATTTAGCAAGAAAGCTTGCACAAGCTTTAGTACAGCTTAAAGCTAAACATGTACTGCTAGTTTGTGGTCGAGATGGTCTAGACGAAATAAGCGTAACGACTGAAACAGACGTAGTGGAAGTGAAAGATGGGCGCGTCGTAGAGTATATGCTGTCTCCTGAATCACTAGGTGTCCAAAGGGGAACTATGAAAGAGCTTATAGTAAATGATGCGGCAGAAAGCGCAGCTCTTATTCAATCAATCTTTAAAAACGGTGAGAACAAAATTGCACAGTCAGCGGTTGCTGTGAACGCAGCAGCTGCCATATATGTAAGTGGTGCTGTTCAAACACTAGAGCAAGGAGTCGTTGAAGCGATTCGAATCATCGAAAGCGGTCAGGCATTCGAACAGCTCCAGCGTTTAAAATCTGAAGAGGTGGTTAATCGTGCTTAACAAAATTATTGAAACCAAAAAACAAGAAGTAGCAAACTTAGTGCTACCAGATCCTGTTCAAGTAGAGAAAGTGTCATTCTTAGAAGCTCTTGCAAATTCAAACCGTATGCTTTCACTGATTGCAGAAGTGAAAAAAGCATCCCCTTCAAAAGGACTGATTCAACGAAACTTTAACCCTGTTACGATTGCTAAAGCGTACGAAGCAGGAAAAGCAGACGCCCTCTCAGTTTTAACAGATGAGCAGTATTTTATGGGCCACCGGGCATATTTGACTGAAATAAAACAAAACGTAAACCTTCCTGTTTTGAGAAAAGACTTTATTATTGATGAGCTTCAAGTTGAGGAAAGTGCTCGCATCGGTGCAGATGCTATTCTATTAATTGGAGAAGTCCTTGAGCCTGTACATTTAAAGGAGTTATATGAACAAGCAGGTGAGCTAGGGCTTGATTGTTTAGTTGAGGTTCATTCAGCTGAGACATTAGAACAAATTTTACGCGTGTTAACACCACAGATTATTGGCGTTAATAATCGTAATTTGCGCACGTTTGAGACATCCATTACCCAAACAAAGGATATTGCTCCCCTTATTCCAAAGGATAGCTTATTTGTTAGTGAAAGCGGAATTTATGAATATAAAGACCTTACTTATGTAAAAGAAGCCGGTGCAAAAGCAATTCTAGTTGGAGAGTCATTAATGAAACAAGATAATCAGCAAGCAGCGATTGGAAATCTATTCGGAGAAACAAGTCATGCACATTAAGTACTGCGGTATCCAAACAATTGAAGATTTTCAATTAGCAAAGGCTGGACTTGCTGATTACGTAGGCTTTATCTTTTATTCGAAAAGTAAGCGGTACGTTACGCCAGAAAAAGTTCAGGTTATGAACTGTTCAGGCTTTGAAATGAAAAAAGTGGGCGTGTTTGTGAATGAAGCTCCTAGCGAGGTATTAGAAACAGCGGTGAAAGCAGACTTACAGGTGATTCAATGTCATGGAAATGAATCACCTGAAGAACTTATTTTTTATAAAAATGTTGGCTATGAAGTTTGGAAAGCTTTGCCTCATGGTCCACAGACGCTACAAGCCATGGAGCGTTATAAAGGCGTTGTTGATGGCTATGTAATTGATAGTAAAGTCAAAGAACAATTTGGCGGAACGGGCGTTGCGTTTGACTGGAATTTTGTCCCGGCCTATACCAATACGGCTCGCTCTTATAGCAAGAAATGCTTTATTGCAGGTGGAATCACAGAATCTAATATTGATAGCCTAATGTACTATCACCCAGATGGTATCGATCTATCAAGTGGAATTGAAAGTGACGGTAAAAAAGATCAACAAAAAATAAAGCGTATCGAAAGGAAGATTTTACATGACATACAATCATCCAGATGAATTTGGTAGATTTGGAGAATTTGGTGGAAAATATGTACCTGAAACGTTAATGAAGCCATTGGAAGAAGTAGAGAAAGCTTTGGATGAAGCTATGCAGGACCCAGCTTTTAAAGAAGAGTATTTATTTCTTCTTAAAAATTATTCAGGAAGACCTACAGCCCTAACTTATGCAGATAACTTAACAAATAAACTGGGTGGAGCGAAGATTTACTTAAAACGCGAAGACTTGAATCATACTGGAGCTCATAAGATCAATAATGCGATTGGACAAATTTTGTTAGCAAAGCGCATGGGGAAAAAGAAAATCATTGCTGAAACAGGTGCTGGTCAGCACGGCGTGGCTACGGCCACGGTGGCTGCTAAGTTTGGTATGGAATGCAAAGTGTTTATGGGAGAGGAAGATATTGAGCGCCAAGCATTAAACGTATTTCGTATGAAACTATTAGGAGCAGAAGTTATTCCAGCTACTTCAGGCACAAAAACCTTAAAGGATGCAACAAATGAAGCGATCCGTTACTGGGTTCAGCACTGTGAGGATCATTTTTATTTAATTGGTTCCGCTATTGGTCCGCACCCTTACCCAAAAATGGTTCGTGATTTTCAAAAAATTATTGGAGAGGAAGCAAAACAGCAGTTTCTACAGGCGGAAGGCAAGCTTCCTAATACGGTAATTGCTTGTGTTGGTGGTGGTAGCAACGCGATCGGGATGTTCTACGACTTTATTAAGGACGAAAGGGTAGAGCTTATAGGAGTAGAAGCTGGAGGAAAAGGTGTTCATACACAGCTTCATGCTGCCAAAATGGAAAAAGGAACTAAAGGCGTTATTCACGGGACGTTAACGTATCTATTGCAAGATGAAAATGGTCAAATTACAGAGCCTTATTCGATTTCAGCAGGACTTGACTATCCTGGAATTGGCCCAGAGCACTCTCACTTATCTTCAATAGGAAGAGTAAGGTATGAAAGCGTAACGGATGATGAGTCGATTGAAGCGCTTCAGCTACTGTCGAAAACAGAAGGAATTATTCCAGCAATTGAATCAGCACATGCGCTTGCTAAAGCATTTGAGGTAGCAAAAACTAAGACAAAAGATGAAAGTATTTTGATTTGTTTATCAGGACGAGGGGATAAAGATGTTCACACTCTTGTTAATTTATTAGAAAGGAAGGAAAAAGAATATGAGCACATTTAAGCAGCGATTACCGAAACATGATACGCTATTTATTCCTTTTATTACAGCCGGAGATCCGCATGAAGATGTCACGATAGAGCTTGCTTTAGCTTTGCAAAAAGAAGGAGCTTCTGTATTGGAGTTAGGCGTTCCATATTCCGACCCTTTAGCGGATGGACCGATCATTCAAGCGGCTTCTAGCCGTGCACTTGCTCAGGGAATGTCTATATCAAAAGCAATTAAACTTGTGCCAAAAATGAGAAAAAAAGGAGTGGAAATTCCGATTATTCTCTTTACCTATTTTAATCCTGTGTTACAATTAGGTTTAGAATCCTTTTTCGCTTTAGTGCGAGAAAATGAAATTGATGGTGTATTAATTCCTGACTTACCCTATGAAGAAAGTACAGAGATTCGCACCCTTGCTGAGCAAAACGAGGTAGCTTATATTTCAATGGTTGCTCCAACATCTAAAGAGCGTATTGAAAAAATCTCCAAAGATGCAACAGGCTTTTTATACTGCGTATCATCCCTTGGCGTAACTGGAATTCGAGAAACGCTTCCTGAGGACTTAGATTCATTTTTAAAGGAAGTTAAGGCTTCGACGTCCATACCCGTTGCCGTGGGGTTTGGTATTTCAACAAGCCACCAGGTTGAAGTATTAAAAGAATACACGGATGGTATTGTAATTGGTAGTGCAATTGTTCACAAAGTTGAGGAACTTCAATCGGTACTTTTAAATAAGGAGACAAGGTCAGAAGGAATAGCAAGTTTTCAAGCGTATATAGCGTCCATCGTTTCACCGATACAAAAATGCGAGGTGTAACAAGTTGAAAGTAAAAGAGCAATTATTAACATTATCTCCATATAAGCCAGGCAAGCCCATTGAGGAAGTTAAAAAAGAATACAACTTAGAAACTGTTGTGAAGCTAGCATCTAATGAGAATCCGTATGGCTGTTCAAATCGAGTGAAGGAAGCTATTTACGAAGAGCTTAATCATATGGCACTTTATCCAGACGGCTATAGTGCAGAATTAAGAACAGCACTGGCTGAATATTTACATGTCAAAGGTGAGCAGCTTATTTTTGGGAACGGTTCAGATGAAGTTATTCAAATTATTTGCCGTGCTTTACTATCACCAGAAACAAATACGGTGATGGCAACGCCGACATTCCCTCAATACCGTCACAATGCGGTAATTGAAGGAGCTGAAATTCGTGAGGTTCCGCTTCGAAACGGTGACCACGACCTGTCGGCAATGTTAAGCGCAATTGATGAACAAACGACTGTCGTTTGGGTATGTAGCCCCAATAATCCAACCGGTACCTATGTAAAGCAAAAAGACCTGATGGAATTTATTAAGCAAGTTCCAAAGCATACGCTGATTGTTATGGATGAAGCATATTATGAATACGCAGCACAAGAAGAGGACTTTCCACAAACTGTAGATCTACTGGATGAGTACGAGAATTTAATTGTACTACGTACGTTTTCAAAAGCTTATGGATTGGCTTCACTTCGAATTGGGTACGGCATTGCAAATGAAGCATTATTACAAAGAATAGAACCTGCTCGTGAGCCGTTTAATACAAGTCGTATGGCTCAAAAAGCGGCGATTGAAGCTTTGAAAGATCAAGACTTTATTAATGAGTGCAAGCGTAAAAATGAAGATGGTTTACAGCAATACTATGCATTTTGCGAAAAGAACGGTTTGAATTACTATCCTTCTTACACTAACTTTGTACTAATTGATTTTGGTCAACCAGGCGATGAAGTATTCCAATTTCTATTGGAAAGAGGGTATATTGTTCGTTCTGGCAACGCATTAGGCTTCCCTACATCTGCACGGATTACAATTGGGACAAAAGAGCAAAATGAACAAATTATTCAATTACTTCAAGAGTATGTGAGTAAACATAAATCATTTGCATAATAATGTAGAAATGAGAGTGTGAGATCACACTCTCATTTCATATGTGAAATACGAGGTGACAAAGGTGACAGGAACAGTTTTTGTAATTGGGATGGGCCTAATTGGTGGTTCGTTAGCGTTAAATATAAAGAATACATATGAATCAATGCATATTATTGGTTACGATATTAATGAAGAGCAGGTAAAACTAGCAAAATCGCTAACTGTTATTGACGAAATAAGTAGTTCAATTGAAGCTGGAGCTAAAAAAGCTGATTTCATTGTTATTGCTGTGCCTGTTACACAAGCCGTTCAAGTTGTGCAAGAATTAGAAAGTATTCCTTTGAAAAAAGAGGTTATTGTTACGGATGTTGGGAGTACAAAAGAACAAATCGTTCAAACGGCTTCATGCTTACTTTCAAAAGGGATTCAATTTATTGGCGGTCATCCAATGGCTGGTTCTCATAAAAGTGGTGTCACAGCATCTAAAGCTCACTTGTTTGAAAATGCAATGTATGTGTTAACTCCTTCTCCTCATACGGAAAAAGAGGCTGTTAATAGACTTAAAAAATTACTGGCAGGTACAAAAGCTAATATCATTGTTCTTTCACCAAAAGAACATGATAAGCTTGCAGGTGTTATCAGTCATTTTCCTCATATCATTGCAGCTAGTCTTGTGCATCAAGCAGAGCATTATCAGCAAGGAAATCCTCTTGTTTCTAAGTTAGCAGCGGGTGGTTTTCGTGATATTACTCGAATTGCATCGAGCAGTCCAGCGATGTGGAGAGATATTTTACTTCATAATCAAGATGCGTTACTTCAAATGTTCGACTATTGGTTAGATGAGATGCACAATGTGCGTAGTATGATTGAGAAGAGAAATGCTGAGAATATCTATGCGTATTTTTCTCAGGCAAAAGAATTTCGCGATCAGCTTCCGGTGCGTTCAAAAGGAGCGATACCCTCTTTTTATGATCTATATGTAGATGTTCCTGACTATCCGGGTATCATTTCAGAAGTAACAGGATACCTAGCAGAAGAAGAAATTAGCATTACAAACATCCGAATTCTAGAAACGCGCGTAGATATCTATGGTGTTTTAAGACTTAGTTTTCAAACCGATGAAGATCGTAAAAAAGCAAAAGTGTGCTTAGAGGGCCGAGGTTATCAAACGTTTATTTCATAATGTAGTTGCAAGAGACTGAGACA
>NZ_BCVD01000039.1 GCF_001591565.1 Priestia flexa NBRC 15715
AATAAAAATGTATTATTTGTTAATTTAAGACCTCAAAAAGTAGAGAAAGTTGCCCCTTTATTAACAGCAAAGCGAATGGGGATAAACGTAATTTTCCTTGCAGGTGTTAATCCTCAGGTAGATTCTCACTTAATAACAGATATTATTGTTGCAGATACATATGATCAAGAGGAAGTCTTAAAGAAAGTAAAAGAATTTAATAAAAGAAACACAACAGTCATTGTTATATTTATGTTTCTATAAGAATCATAAAGTAAATAATACCGTAAACAGGAATGGCGATACTAGTAAGTATATAAATTATTCTTTCTCCTATAGAAAGGCCACTTTTCCACTTTTTTAATTTGAGGTTTCTCAAGTAAAGAACGCTAGAAATCAGTATTATTAAAAAAGCTAAATCTTTTATATTTATTAAAAAAGTATTCAATTAATCATCTCCTTCAGACTTTATAGTTTATTTTCATATACTATTATATGTAACAAAAAAGAGTCTATTATCTACTATTTAGTATAGCAGACTTAGAGACTCTTTTATAGTTAACTAGATATTTCCATTTATTTTAACTTGCAGAAGATGGTCCACAAGTAGCAACGAATATAGCAATTGCAATCGGGTTGGTTGCTATACCACCTGCGATTGCTATAGCGCCAGCAGCTGAAAGATATTGTTTGGCGTCAATTAAACCTTTTATTTCTTTCCATGCAGCAGAGCCTATTCCTAATGCATCCTGCATACATCTATCAAAAGTCCCGAATGTCGTGAATGGACTAGTAGCAGCACGAAGTTGTGCTTTCTCTTCATCAGTGTAAGGTGCATTTTTCAATTCTTCTTCGTTTAGAATATATTTCCCTGTTTTTTCATCTTTCACCATAACTTCGGTGAAAAGATATTCCAATTCATCAGCTAAAGCTTGTACTTCCTCATCTGTTGGTGTCTCGCTGCTTGTTTTCACCGTTTGCGCTGAAGCTTGTACTGGTGATAGCCCCAAACAGAAAACAGCTAAGACTAGCAGCATAGGGAAGAACTTCTTTAAATTAGACATAATAAACAACCCCCAATAAAATTTGTCGAACAAAACCTATTATACACAAAAAACCCATAAATTCCCATATATTACTATTATTACCTATTTTTAAGGTAGGAATGATGGAAGAACGAGGACTATCGATTGCTCATACAACCATCATGCGCTAGGTTCATCAGTATGGTCCTGAATTAGATGAGCGAGTACGGTGTCATCTTAAGCCAACCAATGATTCTTGGCGAGTCGATGAGACCTATGTAAAAGTCAAAGGTCAATGGATGTACCTCTATCGTACCGTTGATTCAGAAGGAAATACGATTGATTTTTAGCTAAACAAAACAAGAAATTATAAAGCTGCAAAGCGCTTTTTCAAGAAAGCTTTGCGGTCTTTTCATGTTTCCAATCCCCGTGTGATCACAGTAGACAAGAACCCAGCCTATCCAAAAGGAGAAGTCTGTCCAAAATCAAAAAGAATTCATCGATCAACTGTTTGGATTGATTGCTTAAGACGAACAGTCACTAGAAATATTTGGATTTTTTAGATTTTCTTCAAATATTTGCACTAGAACCTCAAGAAGTAACAATTAAGCGCTGGAGTGAATCATTTATTCTTTGCGCTATTTGACAACCAAAGACCAGCTGAAGAAGTCATTCAGGAGCTTGGATAAGACGTAATTCCTCATTTTCCTGCAATACAGAGCTACAAAAAGTAGCTGTAATGAAAAGCGAATAAAAAAGTGGCTTTTAGTATAGAAGCCACTTTTTGCTTGAAGAATTATACAACGCGTTCAATCAACTCTCCAACTTTTTCTGCCATCATCTGAGGAGGATAAGGCATTTCATTTTTCAACCACCATTCAACAATACCTACATATGCATTCGCTACAAATTGAACAACAACCTCTTCGTTTTGGCCGTTATTTTTCCCTTGAGTAATATCTACTTCTTTTCTGAATTCTTGAATATTGAACTTCAAAAATTGGTTGCGGAAGTAGCGAGCACCTTCGCTGGCGAGCATCGTCGAGAAAAATAAATAGTTTTCTTCTAGGTATTCCATGCAGTGAACGGTTGATTGAATCCAATCCATATCAGCTGCTGATTCACAAACATCGGTCATGTTAAGGATATGTTCTTCCATGATTTTATCTAGTAAATCAAATTTATCTAAATAATGGAGATAAATGGTTCCGCGGTTAACGTTCGCTCGATTAGAAATATCTTGAATAGTGATTTTATCAAAGTTTTTTTCAGTCATTAATTCAATTAAAGCACCTTTTATGGATTCTTGGCTTTTTAAAATTCTTCGATCTATTTTTGGCATGAACATACTTGCCTCGCTTTCTTACTGATTACAGTGACAGCGTATATTGCTATATATAATTATAAGCAGACGTTGAGTGATCAATCAATGCTAATGTCGTTATGAGAAGGTGGCATCACGTATCAAGATAGCAAAATCGCGGTGATAATGAACAAATCCTGGTGAACTGTTGATTAAACCACAAATCCCGCTAATTTAACTATTGAGACGAATAGACTTCTGTTTCATAATAATAAACAAGTGTTGATTAATCAACTTATGGTTAGTAAATAACTTAAGCTGATTCTCAATCTTTTCATCATGAACATAAGTAAACGATTGTTGGAAATATAACAGGGGTGGATAGTATGTACCATAAAACCTTGCTTATTGCGCTCATACTTTTGTTAGGAACAGCTTGTAGTAATGAAGTCGAATTGCGAAACAAAAGCAAGGAATCGTCTACTACAATTAACGAAGGGAGAAGTACTGTGGAGAAGGTAAGAAAAATTAAACTAAGCGTTCAGAATGAAGAAATTATAGTAAAAATGAATAATAGTCCAACGAGCAGAGATTTTCTAGAACTGCTTCCGCTCACTTTAACGTTTGAGGATTATGCGGGCAAGGAAAAGGTTAGCAATCCACCCCGCCAACTATCTAAAGAAAGTGCCTTGTCTGGAATAGAACCACGTACTGGCGACGTTACCTATTACGCGCCGTGGGGGAATTTGGCTATTTTTTATAAAGATTTTAGCTATTCAAACGGACTGATTAAGCTTGGGGAAATTGAATCTGGTTTCGACCACATACAAAATCTTGAAGGAAAGGTAAAGATTGAGGTAATTGAGTGATAGGTGAACAACGTGTAAGAAAGGAAGTAATGTTGTGAGCAGGTCCAATACCATATTACTGGTCATATTGACTCTGGGAGTGTTTGGCATTATTAACACGGAAATGGGGATTATCGGAATCTTGCCAAACCTTGCTAATCACTTTCAGGTTAGCATCTCTACAGCAGGTTTGTTGGTAAGTGCATTTGCTCTTGCCGTTGCTGTATCAGGTCCTACAATGCCGCTGTTGTTTTCAAGAATAAATCGTAAAACTGTCATGGTGCTTGTATTAGGAATTTTTTTAATTAGTAACCTCATCACTATCTTTACGGCGAATTTTACAGTCGCACTCATTGCGCGCATAATTCCAGCTCTTTTTCATCCCGTTTACTGTTCATTGGCTTTTACAGTGGCAGCGGATTCTGTTTCTAAGGAAGAAGCATCAAAAGCTGTTTCGAAAGTCTTTATCGGTGTTTCAGCTGGAATGGTCATAGGAGTTCCTATTGTAAGTTTTCTTGCAGAGACGTTTTCAATTGAATTAGCCATGACGTTTTTTGCGGTTGTTAATGCAATTGTATTACTTGCGACTCATGCAAACAAATCCGTTTTGTTATTTCCTTTTGTACTAAGTGCTGTATATGTTGTACTCTTTTTATTTGGTTCATTCACGCTTCCAATGGTAGTCATTACGCTTCTTTGGGGTATATTAGCTGGTATAGGCGCGAACATAAATCAATATTGGATTATCTCTGCAGCCCCTGAATCACCGGATTTTGCAAACGGCCTTTTTTTAACAGGCGCAAACTTAGGCACAACTGTTGGCGCAGCGGTTGGAGGCTTCTTTATCGCACAGCTTGGCACTCCATATGTTGTGCTAGTAGGTCTATTATCGTTACTGCTTAGCTTTGTGTCTATTTTGATGAGGGAGTTTTTTTTCGAGCGTCACAACGCAATTGTCTAAGTAGCCTTGAGCCTCTTTCAAAGAGTTTGAACGTTTTATTTTTCAAAACATGTGGGTATAACATTTACAAGCTTTGTTTATAGGCTATTAATCTATCAAATGAAAATTTGAAAGCATACTAATTTCATCAGAAACAAATACGTATTTTATATCTATGGAGGTAATAATAATGATTACTGCTAAAGCACGTGCCGTACACGGCCCAGACAAACCATTCAAAGCAACTGAAATTCAAAGACGTAGCTTAGATACACACGATTTGTTAATTGAAATTAAATATGCTGGTATTTGCCACTCTGATATTCATACTGCTCATGGTGAATGGGGAGATGTGAATTATCCACTCGTACCAGGCCATGAAATTGCTGGGATCGTAACGGATGTTGGTCCTGAAGTAACCAAATACAAAGTTGGTGATCGTGTGGGAGTTGGGTGTATGGTGGATTCCTGTGGTGATTGTGAAAACTGTCGTAAGGGAGAAGAGCAATATTGCTTAAATGGAATGACCCCTACCTATGCAGGAGCTGATAAATACGGTGAGCCTACTCAAGGTGGTTACTCAACGCATATTGTAGTCATTGAAGATTTTGTTGTGAAAATCCCTGATAACATTGAGCTTGATGCTGCAGCACCTTTGCTATGTGCCGATATTACCACATTCTCTCCGCTACATCGTTGGGAAGCGGGGCCAGGCAAGAAAGTTGCCATCGTTGGAATGGGTGGCTTAGGTCATATGGCTGTTAAAATCGCAAGCGCTATGAGAGCAGAAGTTACCGTACTGTCACAAACCTTAAACAAACAAGAAGACGGTTTAAACTTTGGTGCGAAAGATTATTACGCTACAAACGATCCTCAAACGTACGATGAATTCTGATTTTTATAGGTAATACCTAATTTCTAAAATACTTTTTTAGCCATTTCATCCTTTGATTTCGTGATTAGTAATTCTAATTAACATTAGGGGAGTTTAATTTTGAGAAGAAAACATCATGTTGATAATAAAATAAATTAAGTTGACACTGTATTAGTGTTTTGACTACTATACGTATGTTCACTTTATTGTTAAGTCAGAGAAAACAGGAGAGCAGTGAGATGAAGCAGGTAACGGAATTAACCACTATTGAAATGGTAGACGAGTTTATCACTAGCAATGAACTAAGCTTTTTGTACGTATTTACACCAGAATGTAGTACGTGTCATGCGATATTTCCAAAGCTAAGAGAGGTATTGGAACACTATCCGCAAATTAATTTAGGTCGTGTTGACGCGACACAGGTGGAAGCAGTAGCAGAACGCTTTTTGATTTTAGCAGCCCCAATTTTACTTTTGATGATTAATGGAAAAGAGTATGTGCGAGCTGATCGATTTGTTCGTTTTGAATTATTGGATGAAAAGCTAAGTAGAATTTACAAGATGTACAAGCGGTAATAGTGGATAATGATAAAATCATTTAAAGCAGCCAATAAGTAGGCTGTTTTTTATTTTATAAAAAAGACAATACATTTGACAATTTTCGAATAGGGTCATAGTATAGCACTGAATTTGCGTTAGGGAAAAATATTAGACAAGGGGAAATATATATGTGTGAATCTAAAAAAATTTGTTGAGCCAAGGGTTAAAAGGAGACGTGATAAAAATTACTTCTTTGTTATTAGAAGGAACGATGAGGAGAAGGCTGTTGGATTTAGGTTTTGTACCAGGTGCCTTCGTAGAAGTGGTCAAAAAAAGTCCGCTTGGAGATCCGATTGCGTTTCGCGTTAGTCAAACCACCATTGCGCTTAGAAGAGAAGAAAGTAGATTAATTGAGGGGGATTTAGTTCATCATGGGTAGCTTATATCGTATTGCTTTAGCAGGAAACTCAAACACCGGAAAAAGCACGCTATTTAACGCATTGACAGGATTAAGACAGCATACGGGGAACTGGACCGGGAAAACCGTTTCAATGGCAGAGGGAACTTTTACACATAAAGATAAGTCGTACTGTATTTCAAACGGCTAAGCTAATGGGCTGGGTGTAAAGAAAATAACTATTTAAAGAAACGCAGGTGCTATGTCACCTGTTTTTCTTTAAATTATATGTTAACCTATTTTTATTTTTAGTTTACATAAATGGTGGATTGTTATAAACTATTTTCATAATCTTGGAAAGGAGATGAGGCATTGAAGACGAGTAAAACAAAAGAAATGACGCTGATGGCGATGCTTGCCGTATTAATTGCGGTGAGCGGAATGTTTAAAATTCCGTCACCTTTCGTTGGAACAGAGTTTCAGCTTTCGGCTCCCATTGCTATCGTCATTGCAGCTACGTTTGGGTTTAAACGTTATTTTTGTGCAGGCATTGTAGCAAGTATTATTAGTCTACTATTAGGAACCCATACGCTTATTCATGTTTTAGTTGCCATGATCTTTCGGTTAGTAGCTGGAGGAATCATTGGCTTATTTGGTACGGCTTTAGTCGTTGTTATGGTAGCTGGACCTTTAGGGACAATCGCTGCACGCTACGTATTAGCGGCAATTATGGACGTTGATGTGACGGTTTTGCTGCTTGCTGCTTTGCCAGGGATGGTTTTTACAGCCATTTCATCAGGTATTATGTATCCCATTATAAAAAGAAATATGAAATCAACAATCTTTCAAGAGTTTGTTGTGGATGATGAGAAGAAAGGAGAACCCAGAAAATATGAATCTATTTAGCTTAAAAATGAGAGCTTCCAATAGCAATACCGGTCATCTTTCCGGAGCGGAGAAGATTGTGAATAAACATGAATTACATACGTATACCAATGCTTTACTACATAGAGCTCTCCATCATTCCAAAGGAGCAGCAGATGAAATTACGATGAAAGTCGAGCCCGTACAGCTTAGCGATATTCAACGTTTAGAAGCGTTACCTGTTAAAACTGTAGAAGTGGCTAATCATTATGAAGGAATAAAAGAAGTAAAAAAGCTGCTTTTACAATTAGGTTTACAACAGGCTGAAGAAATCATTGAGATGCTGAGCTCGTGTTCTTCTATGCGCGGCGCAATCTTACTAGACGTTGATACAATGAAACGTCTAGAGCCAGATCAAGAACGAGGGATTCGAGCAACGTATATGGATGCGAACCGCAGTCACTTTCAAGAAGACCTCACAAAGAAAAATCATTTCCAAGAAGCGCTTGTATTAGCGACAAAAGTAGCCCATGCGCCAAATGTTATTGGTGAAATTTGTATCTCGGATGATCCTGATTACGTAACTGGCTACGTCGCCTCTAAAGAGTTCGGTTATGTTCGAATTACAAAGCTAAAACAAAAAGGAAGTCACTTGGGCGGGCGCATCTTTTTATATCGTCATTCTGAGAGCGGCGTGAACGAAACGATTGCGTATTTAGAAAAGCAAAAAATAGTTGTAGATTTAGGCCTATCAAAAAGATTAAACGAAGCAAAACAGCAAGACAAATGGAGAAAGATAAAAAGCGACTTAGCCTCTTTACAAGAAAATCATCTTTATCGATCATTCAACGAAATTCAAACAGCTCAAGAGGCGCATGTGAAAATGCACGACAGAGAGTACGTGATGCTTGCGTCAAACAGCTACTTAAATTTATGTAATCATCCAGGCGTAAAGAGTTATGCGCTTCAAATGGGAGAAGCATATGGTATTGGCTCAGGAGGTTCGAGGTTAACAACGGGTACGACAACTCTTCATCGGTTATTGGAAGAAATGATTGCCGAGTTTAAAGAGACGGAAGCAGCTCTTGTGTTTAACACGGGATACATGGCCAACGTTGGTGTTATTTCATCGCTTCTTTCTGAAGGAGACGTGATTTTTAGCGATGAGCTAAACCACGCAAGCATTATTGACGGATGCCGGCTCAGTAAAGCGAAAACCGTTGTGTATAAGCATAATGACATGAACGATTTAGAAGAAAAAATTTTAGCTCACTCTTGTGAAAATGGCTTAATTGTGAGCGATGCTGTTTTCAGTATGGATGGAGATGTTGTGAACCTTCCTGAGCTGATGCGCTTAGCGAATCAGTATGGCTTGTTTTCAATGATAGATGAAGCACATTCAACAGGCGTCCTTGGAGAACGTGGTCGAGGAGTTTGTAAGTATTTTCAGCTGACACAAAAGCCTGACATTATTATGGGAACGCTGAGTAAAGCGCTCGGTGGAGAAGGTGGGTTTGTGTGTGGAGATAAGCTGCTTATTGAATACTTGAAAAACAAAGCGCGCAGTTTTATCTTTTCCACTTCGCTATCTCCCGTAACCAGTGCGTCGGCTATAGAAGCACTGAGGTTAATCATGAATGATGATACACAAGTTACAAAGCTTCAAGAGAATATTGCTTACTTTAATGAATGCTTGCAGGCTCATGGAATCTCTGCACGTTCAAATTCAGCTATTTTTCCAATCGTTGTTGGAAGTGAACAAGCAGCACTGGATGCATCAGCAAAGCTTTTTGATCATGGCTATTTTATTTCAGCCATTCGCTATCCAACCGTTGCCAAAGGGAGCGCACGTCTTCGAGTGTCACTGATGGCTGATCATTCAAAGAAAGAGCTGTCAGAAGCAGCTAAATTAATAAAAAAATACATCGGTAATGTATAGGAGGTAGAAACAAAGATGGGAAAAGGCTTATTTATTACTGGGACAGGAACAGATGTAGGAAAAACATACGTGACGGGTTTACTTGTGAAAAAGCTTCGAGAACACGGCTATGACTGTGGTTATTATAAACCTGCGCTTAGCGGAGCGGAAGTAGAATGTGAACAATTAATTCCAGGAGATGCTAAGCATGTGCTTGAAACCGCAGGAATTCGTGAGAAGCCAGAAAATACGGTGTCTTATATTTATAAACACGCCGTATCACCGCATTTGGCAGCCAACCTTGAAGGAAATCCTGTCGATCTCAACATTATTAAGAAAGACTACCAAAAGGCTAAGGAGAAGTATGATTATGTAGTGGTTGAAGGAAGCGGAGGAATTCTTTGTCCGATTCGTTGGGATGATCAGCAGCATATTTTACTAGAAGATATTGTAAAAGAGCTGAACTTATCTACGATTGTTATTGCGGATGCGGGGCTTGGAACCATCAATGCGACGGTGTTGACAATTGAATATTTAAGAGCACGCAATATTCAGGTGAAAGGAATTATTTTTAACCGTTCACGCGAAGGCGACGTTATGGAAGAAGACAATCAAAAAATGGTCGAAGTGCTAACTGGAGTTTCAGTAATTGGTTTGGTGAAGGAAAATGATACAGAGCTTGCAATGGAAGCAGAAAAAGTAGCGGAGCTGTTTGCATAATGAAAAGCATTGAAAACATGAACTTAGTAGAAAAAGACTTAAAATATATTTGGCACCCGTGCTCACAAATGAAAGACTATGAAGAGCTTAAGCCCATTGTCATCGAAAGAGGAGACGGCGTGTATTTATATGATAAAGAAGGGAACTCTTATTTAGACATTGTGAGTTCATGGTGGTGTAACCTTCTTGGCCACTGTAACCCCGTCATTAACGATAAAATCAAAGATCAACTCGATCAACTCGAGCACGTGATTTTTGCCAACTTTACGCATGAGCCTGCAATTAAACTATGCGAAGCGTTAATGGAAATTATTCCTAAAGAGCTAAGCAAATTTAATTTTTCCGATAACGGTTCAGCAGCTGTAGAATGCGCGTTAAAAATGGCGTTTCAGTACCAATATCAAACCGGTCATAAAGAAAAAACGAGGTTTATGTGCTTTACAGATGGCTATCATGGTGAAACGATTGGCGCTTTATCGGTGGGAAGCCTAGATTTGTATGCGCAAATCTATAATCCAATGCTGATGGATACAATTCGAATTGATGCGCCGGATTGCTATCGATGTCCTTACGGGAAAACAAGAGATTCCTGTCAGGTGGAGTGCTTCGTACAGGCAGAGAAAGCATTTGAAAAGCATGGTCATGAAACGTGTGCGATGATTGTCGAGCCTATTTTACAAGGAGCAGCGGGAATGAGAATGTATCCATCTCGCTACCTTCAAAAGCTAAGAGCCTTATGCGATGAGTATGGTGTACTGTTAATTGCCGATGAAATTGCAACTGGCTTTGGAAGAACAGGTAAGATGTTTGCATGCGATCACGCGGAGATTACACCGGATATTATGTGTGTTTCAAAAGGACTCACTGGAGGCTATATGCCGATGGCAATTACGATTACGAATAATCAAATTTATGAAGCATTTTACGCAGAATATAAAGAAGGAAAAGCCTTTATGCACAGCCATACGTATAGTGGTAACCCATTAGCGTGCTCTGCAGCTTTAGCGGTAGTGAATATTTTGAAGCACGACCACGTTTTAGAAAAAGCAACCGTGCGAGCAGCTTATTTAAATAGAAGAATAAACGAAGCGTTACTGCATCATCCTCATGTTGGTGAAATTCGCAACATAGGATTAATAAACGCTGTTGAGCTTGTCAAAAATAAAGATACGAAAGAACCATTTAGCTCAGAGAATCGAGTTGGTTATCAGATTTACAAAGCAGCGTTGAAGAAGGGGCTCATCCTCCGTCCACTAGGAGACGTTCTATACTTTAACCCCCCTTTAACTATTGATGAAGAGGAGCTAGACGAAGCTATTGACAGCTGCGTAAGCGCTATTAACAAAGTAATAGGATGAAAAATGCAAAAGCCGTATGCATATGCATGCGGCTTTTATGCAGCTGAATTTAAGTAGATGATATAGCTTGCTATAAAGTAACAAGCAATAATTAAAATTGATGGTACAACATAAAACCATGAAGATGTGATGTTCTTTCGTGACATTGAAAATAGGCTAATGGAGATGAGTATCATTGACGCAACAATTGTATATAAGTGACTGCCGCTGGCTGCGCTTAACAGTGCCCCTTTGCGATAAAAGACGTCTGTTCCTGCTAAAATCAATAAGTTGAATAAGTTACTTCCGACAATCCCACCAATCGCTAACTTATAATTTTTTAAACGAATGGCGATAACAACAGAGACTGCTTCAGGAAGTGACGTGCTGGCTGCGACTAAAAACGAACCAACAAAGGAAGCGCCTAAACCTGTAATAACAGCGATACGATCACCTGAGATGGTTAAAATACTTCCAAATACCATAATAAACACTGCTGCTATGGAAAAACCAACAACGGCTCTTTTTAAAGTTGGTCCTCTATCTTGAAGGTTCTCTTCTTGTTTTTCCTCTTCTTCAACATGCTCTGCTGCATAGGTAGAAATGATTTTTACGCCTATAAAATAGACAATGATTAAAATAACAGTATCAATTCCAATCCCAAAGATATGGTAAGGGATGTTAAAGAATAAAGAAGCTGCAACTAAAAAAGAGAGAAAAATGGTTAACAAAGAAGTATATCGATTTTCTTTGCTAGCATAGATCATAATTTTGTGCTTTCGAAAAAATAAATCTAACGTAGCTAAAATCATTACGTTAAATAAGTTGCTTCCAAGAACATTTCCTACAGCTAAATCGGGATTTGAAATAATGATGGACGTGACGCTTGTTGTAATCTCAGGTAATGATGTGGCGCCTCCTAATAAAAGAGCAATCAATATGCCGCTTAAAGCAGATTTCCGCTCAATAGTATCTGCATAAATAGATAGCCGAATGGCTAGGAATATCGTAATAGCAGCTGAAATACCAAAAGCTAAAAATACCAATAAAAGCAATCCTTTCTATATTAAATTTTAAGAGTCGTTAACATCATATCAGATATGCTAAAAACAAGCATGCAATAGCTCTCTTTAGTGTGTGCTAAAAGGTAAAATTGAATAAGCGAAGTTAGCAAAAAATACAGTTTAGCTTAAGATAGGTAGGGAAACGTAAACAATAGAAAATGATCTGTATTTCTAACACTTGACTAAATACCTACAGGGGTATATAGTGTAACTATAAATTAATTGAATCTCTTTAAAGAGGCGGTGAGTTAATGAGCTACTTTATAGGAAGTTTTCTCGTTATAATGCTAGGTGCTTTAGCATATAAACGCAATTATCCCGTTAAGGGTGTGCAATGTGTTAATGACCCTAATGAGCTAAAAGATGACCGGCTACTTGTTGATATTCGTCATTACAACGAAAGAAGCGAAAGTGAATATAGGAACGTTATAAACATTCCCTATGCGTATTTAAAACGCTTTTATTCTGAAATACCGAATCAACAAATTCACATCATCGCAGAAGATAAAATAGAGCTACATTTAGGAATTCGCTTTTTACGTCAGAAAGGATATATTGTGTCAAGCTATCAGTTAGCGACTTGTCCATGCAAAACAGAAAAAGAACTAGTTGGTTGTGGAGTGTGAGTTTAATTTGTATCCTTATATACCTACCAGGGTAAAATAGAGATGGATTAAGGATATCAATATGAAGAAAAAGGAGAATGAATATGTTACTTAAATACTTTTATGATGAAAAATTAGCACAAGCTTCTTATCTGGTAGGGTGTCAAGCTGCAAAAGAAGCTGTTGTTGTAGATCCTGCTCGAAATATTGAACCATACATTCAAGAAGCAGAAAAAAATGGAATGAAAATCATTGGTGCTTTAGAAACCCATATTCACGCTGACTTTGTGTCTGGAGGTCGCGAGTTAGCTGAAAGAGTAGGGGCTACGTTATATGTATCAGACGAGGGAGATGCAGATTGGAAGTATCAAAACATTGATCACTTACCTCATAAATTGCTAAAAGGTGGGGACCAGTTTAAGGTTGGGAATCTAACACTCGGTGTAGTGCATACGCCTGGTCACACGCCGGAAAGCATTTCGTTTACGTTAACGGACGGCGGTGCTAAAGCAGATGAACCAATGGGGATTTTTACAGGAGACTTTGTATTTGTTGGAGATGTTGGTCGCCCAGACTTATTAGAAAAAGCAGCGGGTGCACAGGGAACAGCACAGTCAGGCGGATATCAATTGTTTGAATCGCTTCAAAAGTTCAAAGAGCTGCCTGATTTTATGCAGGTTTGGCCGGGACACGGAGCAGGAAGCGCATGCGGAAAAGCCCTTGGTGCCGTGCCTTCTTCAACTGTAGGGTATGAGAAACGCTTTAACTGGGCGCTTCAGCATACGGAAAAAGAAGCGTTTGTAAATGCTTTGTTAGATGGACAGCCAGAGCCACCGAAATATTTTGCAGTGATGAAAAAGGTGAATAAAGTAGGACCAAACAGCTTATCAAAGCTTCCAAAGGTTAACAAGCTAGCAGACGTAATCGAAGTAGAAAAGCAAATTCAAGCAGGGTATCAGGTAATTGATACAAGAAGCGCAGCGGAATTTGCTGAAAATCATATAGAGGGAACGATTAATATTCCGTTTAACAACTCATTTGCAAATTGGACCGGCTGGATTGTGAATTATGATCGTCCATTATATGTTCTAACAGCGGATGAACAGATTGGTGAAATTGAAAAAGTGTTACATTCTGTTGGGATTGATCAGCTGGTTGGCTACTACGATGCAAACAAAGCAGTAGTAGAAGCTTCTACGACACAGTCTTATGAAAGTATTACGCCACACCAAGCAAAAAACATGCTTGATCAAAACAAAGCACAGGTACTAGATGTTCGAAGCTTAGAAGAGTGGAAAGCAGGTCACATTGAAGGTGCCACTCACATTATGCTTGGAACCTTGTTAGATCGAATTGATGAGGTGCCAGCTCACCGTCCGCTAATTGTTCAGTGTGGTTCAGGAGTTCGTTCTGCGATTGCGATCAGCCTCCTTCAATCCAAAGGAATAACGGAGGTTTACAATTTAACAGGTGGTTATGGTCAGTGGAAACAGGAGATTCAAGAATAAGATAAAAAAACCGCTATGCGTTAAGGAGATTGATACGCAAGCGGTTTTTTATTATGTAATAAAATTTAATGTTTCAAACTATTCACTTTTTGTATAACTTCTCTACAAATTCATTAGATCCACACGTTGATTCTAGCTATGTGCCACTGCGAGCAGGAATTACGGAAACACTTATTCGACTTGATGAAGAAAATCTAAGCATTGAGCCATGGCTAGCAGAGAGCTGGGACGGAGAAGATGGTCAAAACTGGACAATTAAGCTTCGTGAAGATGTAAAGTTTCAAAATGGAAAGCAGATGGATGCTGAATCTGTAAAAAAATCGTTAGAACGAGCGTTGAAAGAAAATGTGGCTATTCAAAATGCACTGAAAATTGATACAATTAGTGCTGATGGTTTTACGCATACTATTAAAACAACAGAGCCGTTTCCAGAGTTTATATCAGAGCTTGTGAATCCAAACGCCGCTATTATTGACGTATCTGAAGAAGACTTTGTGAATAAACCGGTTGGTACAGGTCCGTTTAAGCTTGCGTCGTTTACACCAGGAAGCAAACTAGAGCTTGAGCGCTTTGATGATTATTGGGATGGCGCTTCAAAGCTTGATTCTGTGACGTTTGCGTTTAACGAAGATGCAAATGCGCGTACCTTAGCATTGAAGTCTGGACAAACAGACATTGTGTATCGTCCAGAGGTAGAAAGTTTAGATTCACTTAAAGAAGATTCAAAAATGAAGGTTGAATCAACGGCAACGTTCCGCGTGCATCAACTTACAATGAATATGCAAAGAGAAGAAATGAAAGATATCAATGTAAGAAAAGCGCTTGATGCATTAATTGATCGCCAGAAGATTGTCGATAAAATTCTATTAGGTCATGCTGAGACAGCAAGAGGTCCGTTCTTACCTTCGTTAGCTTTTGCACCAACGTATGATAAGCGTGAAACAGGTTCAGATGAAGCAGTTAAACATCTAGAAAAAGCAGGATATACGTTAAAAGATGGCAAGATGCAAAAAGACGGAAAGCAGCTGATTATGTCGATGAAAATGTTATTAACTCGTTTGTGTTACATCCATCAACAATCGTTGCTTACAACAAAGATAAAGTGGAAAACCGGTTTACGACTAAGAGCGAATACTACATGACTATAAATAAGCTGGATGTGAAAGAATGATTAAAATCCTTTTCCAAAAGTTTTCGGAAGTTCTATTTTTTATATTGTTTATAACCTTTGTCAGTTTTATCTTTATTCGGTTAGCACCGGGAGATCCCGTGCTAACCATTTTGAACGTTGATGAGCTCTCAGTCAGCCAAGAGCAAATAGAAGCACTTCGTGAAGAAATGGGATTTAATGAGCCTGTTCTTGTGCAGTACGGACTATGGTTAGAGAAATTTGTTCAGATGGATTTTGGGCAGTCGTTCGTAACGGGACAAGACGTTATGAGTACAATTATGGCTGCTCTGCCTGCTACATTAGAGCTAGCAATCGGCGCAATTGTAGTAATGCTTATTGTTGCAATTCCGCTGGGCTCGCTATCTGCACTTTACAGAGACAGTTGGATAGATAAAATAAGCCGAACGCTTTCAATTATTGGAGCTGCTGTTCCAAGCTTTTGGTTGGGACTTATTTTCATTGATTTATTTGGCGTTCGCTTAAATTGGTTCCCTACGATGGGGAGAGACGGAATACTGTCGCTTGTTCTACCTTCTATTACGTTGGGTTTAGCAATTTCAAGCGTATATGTTCGCTTGCTTCGTTCAAGTTTACTAGACTCTTATACCCAAGAGTTTATTCGTGCAGCACGAGCGCGTGGGTTATCAGAAGGGAGAGTCTTTTTAATGCATGCTTTTCGCCACAGTATTCCACCGGTGATCACGGTGTTTGGCATGAGCTTAGGTAGTTTGATAGGCGGGGTCGTTGTTATAGAGGTGCTGTTTGCATACCCTGGAATCGGCAAGCTCATTGTCGATGCGATTCGTCAGCGTGACTATCCACTTATTCAAGGCTACATACTCGTAATGGGGGGCATTGTATTTATTGTGAATACATGTGTAGACCTATCATATCGTTATTTAAACCCTGAAATGAAATACAAAGAAAAGGAGAGTAAGTGATGAAAGAGTCCTCAGTGTATCTGCCGGCTATGAAAAAACAGCGTAAAATCATTATACCGCTCGCCTTTCTCTTTCTTATTGTTGTTGCAGCATCTATCTATACCTTTTTCTACTTAAAATATGATCCAACTCTTACGAACTTAGAGAAACGACTTGAAGGCATGAGCATGGCACATCCTTTGGGGACCGATCATTTAGGGCGAGATATCTTAACGCGCTTGTTGCTCGGTGCACAGCAAACCATTGGCTTTAGTGCACTTGCCTTAGGCGTAGCTTTGCTCGTAGGGATTCCAATTGGTCTGATTTCAGGCTACAAACGCGGTGTAGTAGACCGATTGTTTATGAGAATTGCAGACAGCTTTTTAGCGTTTCCTGATACGGTGGTAGCTATTGTACTAAGCGGGCTATTAGGCCCTGGAATTGGCAATCTTGTACTTGCAATTGTGATGGTCAAGTGGGTAAACTACGCGCGACTTGTTCGAAGCACCGTGTTATCTGAGTCACAAAAAGAATACGTATTAGTCGCTCGTACAAACGGACTGTCTGCTTTACAAATTATGAAAAAGCACTTAGCACCACATATCATTGGTTATGTTCTTGTCATGGCAAGCTTAGACTTGGGGAAAATTATTCTTTTAATTTCGTCTCTATCTTATATTGGATTAGGTGCACAGCCTCCTGTACCAGAGTGGGGAGCTATGCTGAATGACTCACGTCCGTATTTTCAATCTAATCCTGAGCTGATGATTTATCCTGGCTTAGCAATTGTAGGGGTAGTACTAGTCACCAACATTATCGGTGACTATTTACGCGATCAATTTGATGTAAAAAAGGAAGTGTAAAAATGATTTTGTCGATTGAAAAGCTCTCGGTAAGAAGTAAAGAAAAAAACATTCTTGATAACGTATCACTACAGCTTGAAAAAGGTGAGTGGTATGCGCTTGTAGGTCAAAGTGGCAGCGGGAAAAGTGTTTTATCGCAAACGATTGGTCAAATGCTGTCACCTAACTTAACAGCTGAAGGCAAAATTAATTTCAACGGAGAAAATACGCTTTCATTGAGGCGCAGCGACCTAAAAAGAATCCGAGGCCAAAAAATTGCGTATATTTTTCAGGATTACCAAGGGTCATTTACACCATTTCGAACGATTGGCCAGCATTTTCAAGAGTATCAAAAAGTGCATGGCGTAAATGATAGAATAGTTAGAAAAGATAATGCAATTCAAGCTTTAGAATCTGTAGGGTTAGATGAAAAATTCTACAAACGCTATCCCTTTCAGCTGAGCGGTGGGCAGCTTCAGCGCACCTCGATTGCATTATCCCTTTTATTATCACCTGAGCTCGTTATTGCCGATGAAATTACAACAGCGCTTGATAGTATATCAGCTCATCGGATTTTACAAGTATTAAAAGAAAAACAACAAGAAACAGGCTGTACAATTTTATTTATTACGCATGACTGGCGACACGTTAGAAAATATGCGGACCGCTTAGCTGTTATGAAGGAAGGCAAAATTGTAGAATGTGGTGATAAAACAAAAGTACTCACGAATCCTCAGCATGAATACACAAAGCAGCTAATCGCAGCGGCACCGGTATTAAAAGCAAACGAGTTAGCGGTTAAAGAAGGAGTATTATAAGATGAGTTTATTGTCGGTTCAAAACCTTACTAAAACGTATGGTGGTCAACAGGTCTTAAAGAACGTTTCGTTCGATTTGAAAAAAGGAGAGTGCTTGGGGCTTGTAGGTGAGAGTGGGTGTGGGAAAAGTACGCTTTCACGCTGTTTGATGCGTTTAGAACAAGTGAATAGCGGTAAAATTCTATTCAGAAATCAAGAAATTCAAAGCCTGAGTAGTCGTAAGCTAATGCCAATTCGCAAAGGCTTTCAAATTGTGTTTCAAAACCCAACGGCTGCATTAAATCCTAAACTTAAAATAAAAGATTCCCTTTTAGACCCTTATTTACAGTACAGAAAGCAGTTAAGTCTGCGCTATTTTTCATTTTCATCAAAAGAACAGTTTGTGTCAGAACTGCTCAATATGGTTGGGTTGCCTGCAAGTATTGCTGAAAGATACCCTCACGAACTAAGCGGAGGACAAAAGCAGCGCGTGACGCTTGCTCGCGCAATTAGCATTGAACCTGAACTTGTTATACTAGATGAACCAACGGCAAGCCTCGATGTTATTTCACAGCGAAGCATTTTGCATTTGCTGGAAGATCTTCGCGACCAACTAGATTTATCCTACTTGTTTATTTCACACGACCTTACAGCAGTTAAAGAGCTGAGTCAACGCATTATGGTAATGAAACAAGGTGAGGTTGTGGATATGTTTCGGACTGAAGAGTTATTTCACGCTCAAAGAAATCCCTATACAAAAGAACTCGTATCCATTTTTTAAGCAGTGTATCATTTGAAAAGATACACTGCTTTTTATATAGATAATAATATTATTATGTTAACTATAGTGTATGAAGAGGTGAAGATTACTTGAAGATTATTTCATTTCAACAGCAGCAGGCGGTTCCAGTTACACGATATAACTCTGAGCTATCAAGCTATTTGAAGATAGCGAATCTAAAAGAAGCTTCTATAGGAATTATGTATATTGAACCGGGAGGAATTACAGGTCATCATGAGGCGCCAAGTAAACAGCTGTTCTTGGTAATTGAGGGTGAAGGTTGGGTAACAAGTGATGATGAAGTCCAGGTACAAGTCAAAAAAGGACAAGCAGCATTGTGGGAAAAAGACGAGTGGCACACGTCAGGAAGTGATGTGGGAATGACAGTAATTATTATTCAAGGTTCATCTCTTATAGTTTAAATAAAAGGAGCTCTAATCTATTAAGGCTCCTTTTATTGCGGTTCTGGGTAGTACATCAACAAGAAAAAGCTCGCTTCTTTTTCCGTTCGATTTATATAGCTATGAGGTGACGAGCCTGGAAACTGAAGCGCATCTCCAGATGTTAGCTCATGTTCTTCACCGTCTACTATAACAGACAAATCACCGTCTTTTACCAGCAAGTATTCTTCTCCAAGGTGAGATTTTGCTCCGTGCGTACACCCAGGGGCAAGCGTAACGATATATACTTCAAACTTTTTTTCAGGATGGTAAGGAAAAAATGGGAAGACAACGTAGCTGCCTTCATTGTCTGTAATAGGTTTAAGATCGTTTAGCTGAATTTTTTTCACCTGTGCTTTTTGCTCTTGGATAAACGATGAAAAGGATACTTGAAGGCCATTGGCAATCTTCCATAGCGTCGTAACAGTTGGGCTGGATTTTCCATTTTCAATTTGCGCGAGCATTGCTTTACTGACACCCGTTAGCTCAGAAACTTGCGTGAGAGATAAGTTTCTTTTTTTTCGAATGCTAATTAAGTTAGCCGCAATCGTTTGCTGGATATGGTCCATAATAGATCTCCTTTAACATTTTTATATAAACAGTATAACATACAGTTGTTTGTTATAACAGTTGGTTGTATAATATAATGAACAAAGGAGGGGGTTACGTGATCACTGAAAAAGCGTTTGTTGAAAGAGAAAGTGCTATCCCAACCTTTTCACAAGGAGTGAAAGACTGTGTTCCCACGCTATTAGGATACATAAGTATTGGTATTGCTTGTGGAGTAGTAGGAGTAGCTTCAAAGCTTAGTGTTTTAGAAGTAGCGCTATTAGCCATATTTGTTTATGCAGGAGCGGCTCAGTTTATTTTTTGTGCGTTGCTTGTCGCTGATAGTCCGGCTTCAGCCATTATTTTAACCATTTTTATTGTAAACTTAAGGCATCTTTTATTATGTGCAACTCTTGCTCCACACTTTACGCGCTATTCGTTGGTAAAGAATATAGGCATTGGAGCTCTTATTACGGACGAATCATTTGGTGTTGCTGCTAATAAAATCGCAAAAGGTGAACATATAACGGACCGCTGGATGAATGGCTTAAACATTACGGCTTACTTTTCATGGATTTGTGCCTGCGTTGTGGGAGCGTTATTTGGAAACGTGATTGTAGATCCTGAAGCTTTAGGTCTTGATTTTGCTTTAATCGCTATGTTTGTCGCGCTTCTTGTTCTACAGCTGCAAAGTCTTGCTCCCAAAAAGCTTAGACATTCTCTTACTTTAATTGCATACATGACTATTGCGATGATTACGCTATCGTTTTTTATGCCTTCGCACGTAGCCGTTATTGTGTCAACTATCATTGTTGCAACGATTGGAGTGATGACTGAAAAATGAGTTTAGATCTATCAACACTGCTCATTATTTTAGGGTGTGCACTTGTAACGTTTATTCCAAGGGTTGTACCATTTGCAATTGTCCGAAACATGACGCTGCCAGAACCGGTTCTTAAGTGGCTTTCATATATTCCCGTTTGTATCTTAACCGCTTTGGTAGTAGAAAACTTCACCGTACAAACAGAAAATGCTCTTCAAGTGAACTGGGAAGTTATCATTGTAATTATCCCAACGATTTTCATTGCGATTCGAAGCAAGAGCTTATCCGTTACGGTTTTAAGCGGAGTAGCCTTAATGGCCGCAGTTCGCTTCATTATGGGATAAATAAAAAACGACTAGCCAATTGGTTAGTCGTTTTTGAATTAATTTTGTTTTGAAAACGCAAGCTTAACTCCAAAGCCAATCAGTACTAAGCCAGTTGCTCTATCCATTGCGCGCTGAACCTTGGCCGATAACAGCCAGCTTCGCAAATAGTTAATGAAAAAGACATAAACAAAAAACCAAGAAATAGATAGAAACGTATATATAACACCCATCATTAGTAATTGCTGAATAGAGCTTGAACCTGGGGTGACGAATTGAGGTAAAAACGTCAGAAAAAACGTCAGAAAAAACATCGCTACTTTTGGGTTTAATACGTTTGATAACAATCCCTGCTTAAATGCAGACTGACCAGGTTTTATTTGGTCTTTTAAATTCTCTTCTGTTTCTTGTTTTTTTCTTGTCATAAATGAAGAAACGCCGAGGTAAATCAAATAAATAGCTCCCACGTATTTTACAATTTCAAATGCTAAAGCAGACTGCATGAGAATGGCTGAAAGGCCAAACGCTGCGGCAAACGTATGAACTAATGAGCCCGTAGTAATCCCTAAAGCCATTCGATAACCAGAGGCTTGCCCTTCACTAACGGTGCGTTTTGTAATAAGCGCAGTATCAACACCAGGACTCATTACAACAAAAGAAGATAGTAATAAAAACGTTAATAAGTCATTCAAAACGTTCACCTCTTTCAGAAATAATTAAACTATATAGTAGCATAAAAGACGCATATTTGTTAGATTATTCTTATTTTTTTGTTAACAATATTAAAGAGATGAGATATTTTTGGTTTCAAAAACAAGTTGAAAAACTATTGAAATAGGACGAACTTGTTCTTAAAAGCTAACTATTGTAGAACATGATCCGTTCTTGAGAAAAAAATATTTTGTTATGTGCTAGCCTCGTGCTTACCTTTCTTGTAAACCGTCCGGCTCTGGGTGAATCATAATGTGAGCGTTCGGAAACTTTTCAAGAATTTTATCCTCAATGCGATCACATAAGTGGTGAATGCTTTTGATGCTATTCTCTGGCGGTACGATGAGGTGAAAATCAATATGTTCGTGGGCTCCTGCTCTTCGTGTTTTAAAACACTGAATTTCAATATACTCACTTTGAAAGGTACGAATAGCCTGGAAAACCTCTTCTTCTTCACTTTTGTTTAAACGAGCGTCCAGCAGAGGAGGGAAGGCCTCTTTCATTAACTTCGTTGCTTCAATCATAATATAAAGCGCCAAGGCAATCCCGATAATAGGGTCTAGAAACGTCCAACCTGTTACGGCAACTAATATTAAGCTAAGTCCTACACCAAGCGATGTGTATACATCTGTAAGAAGGTGAAAGGCATTTGACTTCATTGCAACAGAGTTAATACGATTTGCTTCCTTATTTACAATTCTAGAAACTACAAAGTTAATAAGAGCACCCAGAAGCATAACACCAATAGCTAGAAGCGGAAGTTTAATCGGTTCAGGTGAAATCAACTTATGTACACATTCATAAATAATCCAAATACCTGCTACGTAAATAAGCAACGTCTCAATTGTTCCTGAGATATTTTCGATTTTTCCATGACCGTAAGGATGATCGTCATCTGCTGGCTTACCAGATACTTTAACAGAAATGAAAGCGATAAAAGAGGCCAATAAATCAAGTGCTGAATGAATGGCTTCTGATAAGACGGCTACAGAACCGGTCAGAATGCCTACGCTAACTTTTAGTAGCACAACAAGTGAGTTGCTAGCGACAGATAAAAAGGCAATGTTTGAGGATGAGCGTTTCATAAAAAACTCCTTTCAGTTAAATGATTTTATCGTAACAAGCTAGCAGCAAGTGGGTCTACAGCAACGTTTTTAGAAGGAAACAACGGTTTTTAAAGTCGCTAAAAAAGTTGAATAAAGACAAAACTATTTTAGGAAAAATGCCTGCTTTTTATTCTTCTTATGATAGTAGTTTGCGCACTTTAAACGGCTTTACTTACAAAACTGTAAGCTAACTGTAAGGTAATGACATCGTTACAGATGCGATAAGCGATTACAATGAAAAAGAAGGGAGGTTTTACCAATAGAAGTGAAAAAGCATATCATTTTTTTTGACGGAGACTGTCATATGTGTAATCAAACAATTTTATTTATAATGAACCATGACCCAACAGTTACGTTTTGTTTTGCTTCCCTACAATCATCTTTGGGTGAAAAACTGCGAACTAATCACATAATCCCTCAACAATACAACTCAATTGTCTTATTTCAAAATGAGTTGATCTATACAAAGTCAACGGCCATGTTACGTATTGTGAAAGAGCTCACAGGGCCGGTCAAATATGCATATGTCTTTATTATTGTGCCTAAACGCATTCGAGACAAAGTGTATGATTACGTAGCTAAACACCGGCACAAGTTTATGAAAAAAAGAGGTTGTCGGCTGCCTACTGCAGAAAAGAGAAGTCGATTTTTAACAGAAAAAGAGGTAAAGGAGTGGGCAAATGAAAGGTTCTAAATGGGTTTCAGTTTTTCGTCAATCAATTCCAGCAACGTTTCGGATTTTTTTAGGGGTTGTGTTTCTTATTTATGGCTCTGTAAAGATTGTATTCGGCCAGTTTGGAGAGCCTACGCCTGAAGCACTTGCGCTAAATGGTGAAGGGTTTGTTATGGCTTGGAGATTTTTTGGTTACTCCAAAGAATATGAAATCGTAATTGGAATTGGAGAGGTAGTAGCGGCTATTCTCATTATGATCCCGCGCACGGCGTTGTTTGGAGCAATCTGTTATTTTCCAATCGTTGTAAACGTAATGATGGTTAATTACTTTTTTGATATCGGCGTACAAGATTTAAGCACGGTGTTAACGCTAATGTGCCTAGCACTATTACTTTTTGAAAGAAAGCGACTTATTCAAGCGCTGTTTGTAAAAGAAGAAAGGAGAGCGTAGGATGACACCGTTTATGATAAAAATGCTGGTAGGGATTTTTGTTGGAACCACCTTATACTATTGGTGGAAAGAAGTAAGAAAAAAGGCAAAGCGCAAACCAAAGCATGAGTTTCCACTGAACTAAGAGTAGTAAAAAATGTAGCCATGCTTGGAAGAGGTTCACTCCAAGCATGGCTATGATCAATCTATAATGAATACTCCCTATTAAAACGCATCAAAGAGATGTTTTATGTTTCTTATAAGGAATCGCACTGGCCAAAGTAAAAGCTGGGGAACTTCCAAGAGTAAATCAAAAAGAAAATCAAAAATGGTATATCGATCACGTGACGTTTTCTTTTTACGCTTTTGTTTTCTTGGCATCAACTGAGCACCTACCACCTTTTTATTATTTATTTCATTATACTGTTTTTTCGATAAAATGTATATTTCTTTCAAAACTACACAGATGTGGTAAAGTAGAAATAGACGATAAAAAGGAGTATTGATAGTATGAACATCAGAAAAGCAGAAAAACAAGAAGCAGGCGTTATAAGCGAGCTATTATATAGCATGCTTGGTCAAATTGCCCGCGACCATACTGCTAGTTCAGCGGACGACGAGGCTCTTCGCGTGTTACAAACATATGTGGAGTCAGACTGCAGCCGATATAGCTATAAAAATATTACGGTTGCTGAACTTAACGAGGAAATCGCGGGAGTCATGATTTGCTATGAGGGTGAACAAATTGAAGCTTTCGATCAGCCAATGGTTTCGTATGTTCGTGAAAAAACAGGAAACAGCAAGTGGCTTCCAGATAGGGAAACAGAAGCAGGAGACTTTTATCTTGATTCAATCGTTGTGGGTGAAAGTTATCAAGGTAAAGGCATTGGATCTATGCTGTTACAGAGTGCTTTTCAAGAAGCAGAAAGTAGGAAGCTTCCTTTAACCCTAAATGTTGAGTTTGACAATGAAGGAGCTCGTGCTCTCTACGAAAAAATGGATTTTTACGTGACGGGTACGCGTTACATTAGCGGAAAGCCATTTTATTATATGAAGCGAAACGCATAGTGATGAAAACCTCTTTCCACAGATGAAAGAGGCTTTCATAAATATTGTATGTACTGCAAATTTAGGGTACAATTATATAAAATGGATATATAAGGAAGGGTTCTTTATGGATATAAAGCGTATTCCCTTTAATATGAATTATAGTTTTAGCCAGAAGCTCCGCGAAGTGCCTTTTAATGAAGCTGATATCCGAAAAGGGATTGCTTATTTAAAAAAGAAAGCAATCTCAGAGGAAGATGAGAGAATAGCTGCGGACATGTACCGGATAATTGGTAAATATGAACGCATTGTAGGCGCATTAGAAAGCAGCGTAAGACATTTGCAGCTATCCATTTATTTATATGAAAGGTATCATGAACACGAGCAAGTATTTAAAAGTTCTATTTATTTAGGACAAACATTCCATTGGCAAAGTAATTGGTGTAAAGCAAATGAAACGTTCGAAACTCTCCTCAATCAGCTTCACATAAAATCATCGCTACATACATATGCAGATTTCTTGTATCAACAGTACGGAAAATGTTTATTAGATCAACAAAATCTTTCAAAAGCCCATCATTATTTTCAACAGTCGCTTGAAATTCGTTTGAAAGCAGGAAATGATAAGTTTATCGAAGAGGCAAATGAATGTATAAAGCTTTGTTTAAGAAAGTTGAAAAACTCATAAGTTTCCAAAGCTTCCATCTTTATTCTTACTAATACACTGTGTATAATGAGATATAAAGAGGAGGCTATTTGTCATGGGGATTCCAAAACCACTTGTTCAGTTCAATCAAGCTTTTATTGTAGCGAGCGTCGTTTTATCGTTTTTCACAACAACATGGGTACTGCTTGCTCCGTTTATTGTAGGGATCATTACTCTCCTAACAAAACAAAATCCCATCATGAAGGTGGGAAAACAATTTCTTAGAAAAGAAGCTTCATTCTATCCGTTAGAAGATCGCGATCAGCAGCTTTTCAACCAGTGGATTGCGACTAGCTGTTTAGGATTATCACTGTTGTTTTTTATGGTAAATCTACCAGTTGTATCAGCGGCTTTTAGCATCATGGTGCTTATTGCAGCAGGTGTAGCTTTAATGGGATACTGCATCGGATGTACGATACGTTATCGTTATATGATGTGGAAGTACAAGAGAAAGAAGCAAAAGCAAGCTGCATAAAGAAAAGGCGAAGTGCCTTTTCTTTTTTAATTGAGAAAAAGATTGACAGAAATGTCTTATATTCAGTAATATAAGGGTAGATAGTCAATTGAGAATGATTATCGTAGAACAGATGTGAGGGTAATCGTATGAGAGTAATATCATTTAAAAGCTACGAAGAATACCGGGAATTTATGATTCAAAAGTTTATCCATAAAGCAAAGCGTAAAGGCGCAAAACTTGAAAATGAAGAGTTTCAGAAGCGACTTGATGAACATATGGAGCAAGTTAAAGAGTTTTGGGATGAGAGAGAATGTGAAAAGCAAATTGCTGATCGAGGAAGCGCGACGTTATCCGTACATCGAGGGATGTTTAAAGAAGACCAGCGCAAAGTTTCAAAACATCTTGATAATACAAGGCTTACCGAATCTATTCATGTACGCTTAGATGCCAATACATATGATAAACTGCTTACATTTTGTGAACAACACGATATGGATATTTCGCAAGCCGTGCGATTTTTAATTCAAAATAGCTAACACAATCTATAGTTGAAAGGAACGATTCAGATGTCAGCATCCATTCGAGACGTAATAAGAGAAAGAAGAACCATTCGTACATTTAATAATGATCCAATTGAGAAAGAAGCTATTATCCAACTTTTAGACGATGCATCATGGGCTCCAAACCATAAGCTACGTCAGCCGTGGAGACTTGTGATGTTTTATGGGAAAGGCAATGAATCATTAAGTGAACAGATGAAAAACTTGTCCAAACAAGTTTCTGATGAAGGAGCAGCAAAAAAAATAGGGAAGATGGCAGAGAAATTTTCTCAATCACAGGCTAATATTATTATTACGGTCCCTAAAGATGAAAATGAAATGAAGCAAGAAGAAGATTTCAGCGCTGTGTCTGCTTTTATCCAAAATTTTCTACTGTTAGCGTGGGAGCAAGAAATTGGAGTGCTATGGAAAACTGGTAAACTCATTCATCAGCCGGGGTTTAGAAAAATAGCAGGAATAAAAGAAGATGAAGCTATTGTCGGTGTATTGATGTTAGGTAAATTTGATGACGTTCCAGCACCTAAGCCACGTGAAGCAATTATAGAAAAGCTAACGTTGATTGAAGCGTAAGAATAAAAGCTCTTGTAAAACAAGGGCTTTTTTGTATACTTGTATAAAACAATCAGTGGAGTGTATTCGCACAATCGGTTAAAAAGGAGAGGACTATTTGACAAATGTTCAAAGAGCGTTTGGCTCAGCTTTTTTATATGCAATCATTACAGGTTTTGCGCTCATGATTGTAAAAGTAGCGCTAAACTATGCAGGGGTTATTGATGTGCTTGCCCATCGCTTTACGCTATCTTTTATAGTTGCTTCCTTGTTTCTATTTGTGAACAAGCAAAAAATGCAAGTGAATGGGCACGATGTTCTTCGTATTGTACCTCTAGGTCTTTTATTTCCGATAAGTTACTTTGGCTTTCAAGCGCTTGGTCTTTTATATACCACATCTTCTGAAGCGAGCATTATTCAAGCGTCGGTTCCAATTTTCACTTTGCTTCTTGCTACCTATCTATTAAAAGAAACGTCAACGTCTCGCCAAAAGTTTTCAATTCTATTATCTGTTTCCGGTATTGTATACATTCTAGCAATGAAAGGCGTAAATTTCTCAGCAAGTGGAAGTTTAGGTGCCCTGTTTATTTTACTAGCATCCTTATCAAATGCTTCTTATAACGTACTTGCTCGTAAAATGACACGCTCATATTCTACCTTGGAGCTTACATACGTCATGATGTTTGTTGGGTTTGTCGGCTTTAACGGAGTGGCCGTTGTTCATCATAGTCTTAACGGCTCGCTGGCAACATTTTTCGAACCGCTTTTTCAACTGGAATTTTTGCTTTCAGTAGCATACTTAGGTATATTTTCTTCTCTTATTACAGCTTTTCTATCCAACTACTCGTTAAAAACAATTCAAGCAGCGCAGATGAGCGTGTTTACTAATTTAGCTACGTTAATCGGTGTGATAGCAGGCGTCGCATTTTTACATGAGAGTTTGTCTTACTTCCATTGGATTGGAGGTATAGCTATTATGGTTGGTATTATTGGGACGACGTATAAAGGACGCTCCAAAGGTCAAAAGCTAAGCAAAAAACTGATTGACAAAAAGTTAGAAAACTCGTAAACTTTTGAAATTATGATTAGCACCATTTGCTAAGATACATACTTTGGAGGATTACGACATGAAAAGACAGATATGGAAAACAGCAATCATGATGGGAGTTGCGGCGTGCATGCTTACAGCTTGCTCTGGAAATAAGGAAAACAGCTCTGTAGATTCCGACCGCAACAAGCTTACCTTTTTATCCAACTTTCCAACAGATACCCTAGATCCCCAGCTTAACTACACGCCGCTGCGAGCAGGCATTGTGGAAACATTGGTCAAAACAACAGAAGATTCACAAATTGAGCCATGGTTAGCTGAAAGTTGGAAAACGTTAGACAATGGAACAACTTGGGAGTTTATTATTAGAGACGAAGTTGTGTTTCAAAATGGAAAAACGTTGGACGCTAAAGCGGTGAAATCGTCATTAGAACGTACGATGAAGGTGAGTGAAGCGATGAAAGCCTCATTGAAAATAAAAGAAATGAAAGCGGATGGTCAAAAACTAACGATTGTAACGCAAGAGCCTGTAGCTTCATTTCCGTCTGAACTCGTTCATCCCAACGCAGCTATTATCGATGTAACCGAAAAAAATATTGAAGCACATCCAGTAGGTACAGGACCATTTGAAGCGGTATCTTCTCAGCCAAACAGTAAGCTAGAGCTGAAAAAAAATGATCAGTATTGGGACGGTGAATCTAAATTGGATCGCGTTACAATGCTATACAATGAAGATGCAAATGCAAGGACAGCAGGGCTCCAATCCGGAGAAGCAGATATTGTGTATCGTCCTGAAATTGAAAACCTAGAGCTATTAAAGAAAGACGAGTCGCTTGTAGTTGACGTCGTTCCAAGCTTACGAACGCAAATGCTTTTATATAATACGAACATTGAAGCGTTTAAAGATGTTAACGTGAGAAAAGCATTTGATGTTCTCTTAAATCGTCAAGATGTGGTAGACTACACGCTTGCAGGACAAGGCGTAGCAGCCAACGGTCCGTTTTTAAAGGAGTTTTCTTTCGCTTATGATGCTCCGAAAAAAGAGTTTGGCACTGAATCTGCAAAAGAATACTTAAAAAAAGCAGGCTACAAATTTGAAAGCAACCAAGTAGTCAAAGATGGTAAGCAGCTATCGTTCACAATCTTAACATATCCATATCGCCCAGAGCTTCCCTTGATGGCACAGCTCATTCAATCGGAAGCGAAAAAGATTGGGGTCAAAGTAGAAATCCAGCAGGTTGAAAACATAGATGAATATATGACCACAAATTCCGACTGGGGCATAGCTACATACAGCTTAATTACGGCCCCGCGCGGTGATTCTTCTTATTTTTTAAATAGCGTTTATGGAAAAGATGGTTTTTATAACGTAGGTCACTATGATAATCCAGCGCTTAGTGATGTAATTAAGCAGTTAAATGAAACTGTTGACGAGCAAAAGCGCGTGGAGTTAACAAGACAAGCGGGAAAAATAATCAATGATGGAGTCCTGCACTCTGCTATTGTCCATCCAAATAATTTTGTTGCGTATAAAGAAAACGTAAAAGGATGGCAAATGACGAAAAGCGAGTACTATGTCATTACTAAAGATTTAGCTCTACAAGAATAATAGAAAGAGGCTGAGACATAAG
>NZ_BCVD01000040.1 GCF_001591565.1 Priestia flexa NBRC 15715
AGTTAACTAAAATAGTTTTATCAAATAAACATGCTTATCGTCAAGATAAAACTTCCTAAAAGATAGTATTTTCTTTTTTCAGAAAAAAAGCCATAAAAAAAACATGCTTGCGATAAGCGTAAGCATGTCTAATACGTAAATAATCCTGTTAAAAACGTGCGCCATTTTGGAGGCTTTTTCGCGGCTGCAAACTGACTGTCTTTTAAGCGCGTTTCAAATTCCTCTACCTTTGCTTGGAGCTTTATCATCTTTTTCGTTAACTGATCAATTTCTTTTCGGTGCTCAAGAAGCTGAAACGTGACCACTTCTCCTGCTTTTTCTTCCGTTCTTTTTTCATTTTCAATTAAGCGCATTAATAGCTGGTCAATTTGCCGTTGCATTTCTTGATTAGGCTCTTCTACTTCTTTGTGCTTTGCAGACTGATAAGCCTCAAGCTTTTCTTGCAGTACAGATACCTGAGCTTCTACATCATGTAGCTTTTGGTTGTCCTTATCATCAACCGCTACTGAAGCCGCCACTTCTTCATGAGCTGACCACTTCTCATAAAGTTCATCCATTTGTTTTTGAAGCTGCTCAATGCGATCATCACTTGCTTCAACCACTTTCACAACCGCTTGGCGATTCCGATTGTTCTTAAACTCCTCAAGCTTCGTAACATTTTCTTCTGTAAACTCCCAGTGTCCAGCATCATTTCGTTGAATATCAATGTCTGCAAGCTTTGCCCATTTCAAAACCGTACTCGGATGAATTCCTAACTGTTTGGCCACGTCAAGCGTTTTTATTGCCATCGTAATCCCTCCATCTTCTTGTTATACTAGCAACTTCGCTACGAAACAAAGATTCCCTTCATTCGTGACAAAACTAGAAGGAATTCGGCAAAGAAAGTGGGAATTCAACAAAGAAGGAGCTGGAACATAACGAAATAATCCCTTCTCAAAGACGAAACATTATTTCTTCAACATCACTAGGTTGTAAGAACAAGCTCGTTCCATTACGCTACGGACACTCGCTTTTCACGGGGAGGAAGCTGAACCTCCTCGCTGCGCTTGCGGGGTCTCAGCCTTTCCTCTATTTCCCGCAGCAGTCTCGTTTCCTACCCTCCATTCCACTCTTTTTTAAACTTGTTTTCTGAATCAACAAAAAACGAGTTATTAGGAGTTCACTCCCAATAACTCGGATATATCACTGACTGAAATACTTATGTCCTAGCATTTTTTTAGGATTTGCCAAGTATCCACTTGCTTTTTGAAAACAAAATATTTGCAATTGCAAACAAACAGGCAATTACTACTCCAATACTAAGCGTTACAAGCCCTATACTTGTCATGTCGAACACCCCGTATAATAGCTGTTTGATAAGAGCATAGACGTTATAAACTGGTATAAGAAAATCAATGTTGGTCAATTCATTGATGGATGTACCAGCCAACAAAAAGTATGGAATGAAGGCAAGCATAAGAACAGGTGAAGCATAGTTTTGGGCTTCCTTAACCGTATTTGCTAATAGGCTAAAAATAGATAGTATCACGCCTACTAACAAAGAAAATAATACGATTCCAAGAAGTAACGAGATGCTAAATATCCCCAAATGACTGAATAAGTCTAATGCTTTTCCCAAGTTTTCTGTAAAATATTGAATAAATACAACAAATGTCACTAGGGACAGAATACCACTAATCATGCCAAGTGTTGAAATGGCTAGCCACTTTCCTATGATAAGATGAATTTTTTTCACTGGCGTCATTAATAAACCTTCCATTGTATTTTTTTCTTTTTCACCAGCAAACATATCGTTCGCTGAAGGCAGACACCCTGCAATAATCGTCATAATAATAAGGAGGGGAGCAAACATTGAAACCATTCCAAGTGAACTATCTTCACCATTTACATTTTTGGTTTTAATTACAAACGGCGAGAGCGTTCGCTCATCCACCTCTAACTCCAGTAACTGTTCATTTACTAAACCTTTTTGCTGCTTTTCTAATAGGGTACTCACATATGCATTAGCAGCATCTCCTTTCCCGCTTGTAAGATCACTATATATCGTAATTTCGGGGGATTTTAAATTTGTCATTTGCTCAGAAAAATTTTGGCTTTCCTTTATTGCAAGAGAAGCTTCTCCTTCTTCAACCGCTTTTAATGGATTTGCAACTTTCATAACTTCAATACTTTTGTCTTGCTTTAACCAACTAGTAACATGCTGATCAGCTCGTTCACCAATCGCTACTGTAATTGATTTATTTTCTTTATCTGAACCATACGAGTCTACAAAATATAACATTCCTATATTCATGACCATTGGAATTAATACACTGAGATAAATGGTTTTCTTATCTCTTAAAGAATCCACTAATTCTTTTATATACACATGCCAAATCACATTAAGCCCCCCTTATAATACGAGACATAAAAATATAGTTTAAATCTCTGCTTTCTTCTTCTTCATACAAAGATTCATTTGTTCCGTGGTATACCATTTGTCCTTTGTGTATCATAATGACAGATTCACAGAGCTGCTCAACTTCTTCCATTATGTGACTGGAAAAGATGATAGTCTTCCCTTCTTTTTTCAAGCTTCGCACAAGCTCACGAAACATATTAGCAGACGTAATATCAAGACCTGTCGTTGGTTCGTCAAACAAGATAACATCTGGATTATGTAGAAGCGTCCTTGCAATCGCTACCTTTTGACGCATTCCTTTTGAAAATCCGCCTACTCTTCGGTCCAAATAGTCCCGCATACCAAACCGCTTCGCTAACTCTTCAATTCTTACTTTTGTTTCATGCTTGCTCATTCCATAAAACTTTGCAAAGTACGATAAGTTTTCTCTTGCAGTCAAACGGTCGTATAATCCCGTTTCTCCTCCAAACAATACGCCCATTCTTTTTTTCACTTTGCTAGGTTCCTTATGAATATTAATACCATCAATTAAAATGCTACCTTCTGATGGTTCCATTACGGTTGAAATCATGCGCAAAAGCGTCGTTTTCCCTGCTCCGTTTTCACCTAAAAGCCCCACAACTTCCCCTTTTTCCACCGTGACGTTTACACTTTGTACTGCTTGAATTTTTTCTTTTTTTTCAACAAATAGTTTCGAGACGTTTTTTAGTTCAATCATCCTTGTACCCCTTTCCGTTCTTTTGATTGTTTTTATTTTACAAAAGAATCTGGAACAAAACACCGAACTTGTCATTAAAAGGGCATTTCTTGTCACGAAGCGTCCCTTTTCATTTCTTAGACATGGTAAAATAATGAAGAAACTTTTTATACATGTGAGGGTCTGATATGAAGATTGGGTTGGTAGATGATCAAAAATATGATTTAGAAAAGTTAAAATTATCGTTAAAAAACGCAGATAATCTTGAGGTTATTTTTGCAACAAGTGATGCTGAAGAAGCATACGAAGAAATTAAAAAAGACGAAATTGACTTGCTCATTACAGATATAGAAATGCCTTCGCTATCAGGGTATGAGTTAGCTGATTTTATAAATAGCTACGCGCTAAATATTAAAGTCATCTTTGTTACAGGTCATACCGGCTTTGCAGTACATGCTTTTGAATTGAACGTTCTAGACTACATTATGAAGCCTTACTCGAAAGAACGATTATTTAAAGGTATTAATCGATTTTTACAAACAAATGAGTCTCAAGGTAAAAAGGGAAAGCTTGTCTTAAAACAAAAAAATGAAATGCAAATTATTGATAAAAAAGACATTATCTTCGCTGAACGAACAGGGAGATCAACTACCATTTTTACAACAGATGGCAGTTATTCTACATACCTTTCCCTAAGCGACTTGGAAAAAGAGCTCAGCACGTCTCATTTTATTCGTTCTCATCGAGCTTTCATTATTAATGTTCAATACGTCAAAAATTTTTCTATCTATACGAAACACTCTTATTCCATTTCGTTTCAACAAACCAATCAAACGGCACTTATTACGAAAGGAAACTTAGACCTATTACAGCGACATTACTTCTAAAGGAGCTTGTTTGTATGAAATATCTCTTATTAATAACAGCTCTGTGTACCACAGCTGTTTTACTCTTCAAACCATTATCCACTTGGACCATCATATTTATCTGTACAGTCATGTGGAGCAGCGTATATGTGTACATGAAACGAGTTTCTTTTACTCATCCTATTTCGTGGATTTCATGCACGTTCTCAATTTGTATAGTCAGCGGCATGTGGTGTACTAACTCACCTTTACTACTCCTACTATTACTGGCTGTGCTATTGATGTACTACTTTGAAATCGCAAGCGTACATAATTACCTATTCTCGATTAGTAAACGCGAACTTGCAGCATCAGCTGAACTCTCAAAAGTAAATGAAGTATTCCAACAAATTCGGGCTGAGCGACATGATTTTATGAAGCATATTAGCGCCGTGTCCTACCTTATGGATAGTAAGCAACATCAAAAAGCCAATGCATATATGCAGCAATATGTGGATGCACTTCAGAACACCAATACATACATGCAAGGCGAAAGCGGACATATCGCTTCCATGCTATATCAATGGAAACAACAAGCAGCCCAAGATAACATTGAGTTAGTCTTTCAGTTTGAAAACCCGTTATCACAGCTTCCTATCACAAAGCTTAATCAAATGAACCTATTGGTAAACCTTTTGGAAAATGCCTTTGATGCGGCACGGTGCACAGACGAGAAGTATATTTGTATTAAATCTCTAGTTAAAAGTGGAATTTATATACTGGAAGTGACCAATTCCACACCTCCACTCTCTAATGAGCTGCAGGATCAACTATTCAAACAGTTTAACAAAACCACCAAATCAGGAAGCCATGAAGGACTTGGAACGTTTGTCATTCATGAGCTAGTTCGGCACTCTAACGGCTATCTGGATTATCTTTATTACCACCAGCGTTTAACCGTTAAACTGAAGTTTCCAATTGTTGTATAGCCTTTTAATTTGTTAGCAATCGTACAAACTAATGATACACGCTGGCAAAAGTCCACCTTGTGAAATCATAGGTAAAATAATATTCTTTTTTAATTAAATGGCTTGCATTTATCTCTAAAAACGAATATTATATATCATGTTGCTTTTAATGTTCGTTATTTTTGGAGGTACTTATGTTTAAGTTACAAGAAGCTAACACGAATGCTAAAACAGAGGTTTTAGCTGGAATTACTACGTTTTTAACAATGGTTTATATCGTGGTTGTAAACCCTGTAATTTTATCAGATGCAGGTGTACCGTTTGATCAAGTATTTATGGCAACCATCATTTCAGCCGTTATTGGTACGTTGTGGATGGCACTTGCCGCCAATTATCCAATTGCAATTGCGCCAGGTATGGGATTAAACGCATATTTTGCATACTCTGTTGTCGGTTCACACGGTAACATCGATTATAGAATTGCTTTTGCGGCCGTGTTTGTCGCAGGTATTATTTTCGTTATTTTGTCGCTCACGCCGTTTCGTGAGAAATTAATCGAAGCCATTCCAGGCAACTTAAAACATGGAATTACAGCTGGTATTGGCCTTTTCATCGCCTTTGTCGGCCTTCGTTCAGCAGGTATTATTGTCGCAAACGAATCCAACCTTGTAGGCTTAGGAGATCTTCAATCTCCTGGCGTTGTACTCACTTTAGTGGGATTGGCCATTACCATTGCGCTATATGCAATGAATATCAACGGGGCATTGTTTTTCGGTATGCTTATTACAGCCGTTATCGCGCTTTTCACAGGTCAGCTTTCATTTGACCAGGGGTTTGTGTCTGCCCCTTCTCTACCAGAAGGACTTCTAATTACAAATCCGCTAACTGCGTTTGGTGACGTTATTCAGCACGGTTTGTATGCTGTTGTATTTTCTTTCTTACTGGTAACCATTTTTGATACAACAGGTACGATGATTGGTGTAGCACAACAAGCAGGATTAATGAAAGATAACCATATGCCAAAAGCACGCCAAGCTCTTCTTGCAGATTCTTTTGGTACATCAATTGGTGCAATGTTTGGAACAAGTCCAACAACTGCTTTCATTGAGTCTTCAGCTGGTGTTGCTGCAGGTGGACGTACAGGTTTAACTGGCGTAACCGTAGCTCTTTTATTCATTATTGCTGCGTTCTTTAGCCCGCTTGTAAGCGCCGTTTCAGGCATTGCAGCGATTACGTCTCCAGCTTTAATTATTGTAGGTAGCTTAATGATGGGCTCTATTGCAAAGATTAACTGGAGCGAATTTGATGAAGCATTCCCTGCGTTTCTTGTTATTTTAACAATGCCTCTGACATCAAGCATTGCAACTGGAATTGCGCTAGGATTTATCTCACATCCACTAATGAAGATTGTAAAAGGTAAAGCAAAAGAGGTTCACCCCCTTGTTTATGTATTTGCTGTTTTATTCTTATATCAACTTGTGTTTTTACCACACTAAAAGCGATGCTTATGCATCGCTTTTTTATTTGAGATACGTTGGATTTAAGTGGAATCCTTTTCGTTATTTGGTATACTGAATATACAGAAAACGTCTTCATTGAAAGGAGCTTCATATGAAAAAACAGCTTGGCACGCTTATGTTTATCTTGTTTATGATTTTTGTCGGATTCGGCATTATTATTCCGATTGTGCCAGAAGTCATTCGCATAACTGGAGCTAGCTCAGTTAACCTTGGACTCTTAATGGCAAGTTATTCTATCGCATCTTTCTTGATCGCTCCATTTTGGGGAAGTCTATCTGACCGAAAAGGTAGAAGACCCGTTCTTCTTACGGGCTTAATCGGATTTAGCGCTAGTTTCTTTATTTTTTCATTCGCTAATGACTCACTCGTTCTGATGTACATATCACGTATTCTTGGAGGTTTATTTGCCGGAGCGGTTATTCCATGTGCATTCGCTTACGCTTCTGATATTACCACGGAAGAAAATCGCACAAAAGCAATGGGCCTTTTAGGAATGACAATCGGGCTTGGCTTTATTTTTGGACCAGCATTAGGTGGACTGTTATCGTCCGTGAGCTTATTTTTCCCATTTACCATTTCAGGGATATTGGCACTAATTATGACGACCTATGCTTTCTTTGCATTACCGGAATCGCTCCAGCAAGAAAGCGTCTCTCAGGAAAAGAAAACTACGCTGCAAGATTTCAACACGGATTTTAAAGGCGCAATGAAGTATTTATATTTACTCTCCTTTTTTGGAACGTTTACGCTAGCTGGCCTTGAAGCAACTTTTCAATTTTTTCAAATCGAACGCATTGATGTAACCCCTACCATGATTGGCTGGATGTTTATGGCCAGTGGCGTTACGCAAGCTGTTATTCAAGGCGGGGTTTTACAGCGATTTAAGCAAGGAAATGAGAAAAAGCTAATTGCTGTTGGTTTAATTGTCTCAGCGGTCGGATTTGCATCCATTTTATTTTCATCCAATTTATTTAACGCAACGGTTTTCCTTTGCATCTTTACAGCCGGCAATGCCCTTATTCGCCCTTGTGTACTCGCTCTGATTACCCTTAAAACGAATATCGGCTATGGGTCAGCTTCAGGTATTAATTCATCAATGGATAGCTTAGGAAGGATTTTCGGGCCTCTGATGGGAGCCTTTGCTTTTGAACTGAACAGCATGTATCCATTTTTAATTGGAGCTGTATTAACATTCGGTGCGCTCCTTCTGCTTCAACGTCATATTGCACTCGACTATTCACCCAAAGAAATAACACCTAGCTCTTAACTAAGAAAAGACTTTAGCTTTTTTGGCTAAAGTCTTTTCTTATCGCTTGAAATACCTGGACGATTTCATCATAAAACACCATAGTACCTAAACCGATAACCAACAGTATAGTTGAATTGAAAGCACACCCACATCTAAAAAGACGCGCCTCACTATTAAGATGAGGCCAACAACGAAACCGGGATCAGAAGGAGCTTTTAAATCATCAGCTTCTTTCTCTTCTTCATATAGTTCGCTCTCTGATTTATCTTCAGCTACTTGTTCAGTGCTTGACTGTTTTTTTCAAAAGCTCATCTAACGTCACATTATAAAATTCAACTTGCTCAATGTATACTGCTTCCTCTTTATCATCTAAGAATTTCACCGTGTACTTATTGTAATATTTTCAATTCTCTTTTCCGATTTTAAGTTATTATCTCCATCAAATTCTACCACTCCAAATTTATGATCTATTGTTTCATAAAAAGCTAATAAAGAGTTTGCAACAGGTTGTGGAGTTGTTTGTAACAGCACGTCTAATCCTTCTAATTCTTTATATTTACTAAACTCCCTCACTAATTGTTCCGGTGAATTGCTACATGCTGATAAACATAGTAAGAAAAGTGCTAACACCGCTATAAAAAGCTCGTTCATATAATTCCCCCTCCTTTTTAATTCTACATCCATTACAATTAATTTCCTATATATCCATAACATAAAAATTACCATTTTTCGTCAATTTTATTGCTTTGGAAATAAAATTGACGAAAATAGCACATTCTCAAATTAAAAAGTAAATACCATAAGATTTCATTACGTGAAGGGGGAAATGGCGAAAGTTTAGCAATCTTTAATAAAATAACCCTTAAGCTTATAATGCTTTTCTGACTCAATATAAGCTCTTTTTCTCTTTTACAATACATTTACGTTTACGACGAATAAAAGCCCAGAAGCAATCTTCTAGGCTTTTATTCGTCGTCCTCTAAGAAGTCTAGTACGCGATCAATAAATTGTTCGCTACCTTCGTCATTTCCGTGCTCAATTAACAGCTCCATGTTCAGCCTCCTTTTAAAATTGTTAGAATATTCTTGCTTTATACCTTACCACAATTCCAACCAAGTTGTAACGGTTATTTTGTGTAAAAATTTCGACAAATATCATCTCTTTTCAACGAAAAAAGAAAAGAGAGAAGATAAGCATCTTATCATGATTATAGACAAGACTGCAATTGATATGAATACAACCTTAAGCGTATGTACCTTTCAGCCATCCAACTCGCTTTAATTTTGCTATACAAGCTTCTTTTAAACCTTCTTCTGTGTAGCCCTCAATAACTTTGCAGTCAATTCCAATGGCATACGTATCCCTTCCGCTCTTTACTACAATTTCGTAAAACGTCTCAAGCTTTCTACAGGTAAAATCATTAATCTCCTTCAATTGATTTAATACATCGTTTAGCACTTCTTCATGATTCTTTATAATCGTTTGTGTCATCCGTATCTCTCCTTCTAATAAAATCAAAAAAGCTCATTTTGCTTTAGATGCAAAATGAGCTTTCACCCGTCTTATCACCCAAAGCTAATGCTTTGCTGGTAGGAGCACCTTACGTTGGTAGGTTGCTGTGGAGTCATAGAGCCAGATCTCTCGTCCACTCGTGATAACTTTTTAAATTAGATTTCATTATACCAAATATCTCCTATTTAGCAAGAGTATTTTTTAAATTTTTCTTTTTTTCAGTTTTGTCACTCTTTTTAACCTATGCATAGTAAAGCGAGAATATTTTCCTTTCTTTACGTAAAAACTAACAAAAAAAACGTAATGTAATTCTTTAATTAAATCCTTGGATAATTTTCTGATTATTCTTTCATTTGACCAAACTCTACCTTTGCTTATAAAATGAAGATTTGTAGAAAGGAGCACGAAAAACTATATGTATACGTATCAAATTGGCAATCAAACAATTGACTACAAAATTAAAGTCGTTCCAAATAAAACCGATATTACGGTCCAAATTTGTGACAATGAAGGGGTAACCGTAATTATCCCACGAGGCTTAAACGAGCACAACGTTCGCTCTGTTATTTCTCGTAAAGCGACTTGGATTTTAAAACAACTTAACGGTGGTAATCAACCAACCGAAGCAAAAAAACCAGCTGCTAAAAAAGCCGAAAAAGCAAAAACTGAGAACAAAACGCCAGCTGCACCTAAAGCAAAGACGTCATCTTTTGAAAACGATGACAAATTTTCGTATTTAGGTCGTCAGTACCGCTTAAACATCGTTCGTGATAATGTGGAGCAACCTGAGATGACGTTCCGTGCTAAATTTATCGCAACAGTGCCATCATCCTGGTCTGAACAAGAAACAAACGAGGGAATTCAAAACCTTTTAACAGAATGGTACCAAGGACGAGCAAATGAAAAATTCAGCGAAGCACTAAAAACAGTGAAAAAACAAGCAGCAGATGCACCTGACTCTGTAGCGTGGAAGGAACTGCAAGATACATATGCAACGATGGAAAACGGTGAGCTAGTATTGAACTGGCGTCTACTTCTAGCACCATTAACAACAATTGAATATGTGATTGCTTCACAATTTACAGATGCAGACTCATTATTTGAAGATGCAGCAGAGCGTAAACAATGGTTAGAAGAAAATAGCTTACAAGCATTCTAATCAGCTAACAGCAAAACACCCATCCTAAACTACACAAAGGACGGGTGTTTTTGCATATTGTGTTTTGTTAAAACTTAATTATAATAAAAAATGTTTATAGTTGAATAATATAGGTTAAGTATATGTAAAGGTAGTATAAAATTTAATTTTGCTCCTTTATCTATCTTCAGAAAGGATGTGCACCTAATGAAAGGACAAAGCTTTTTCATTTTAGGTCTTATTTTCGCTCTTATTATTGCTATCTTAGCTGTCATCAACAATGAGCCAGTTCAATTTAACTATGTCTTTGGCTCACAAGACTGGCCACTTATTTTAATTATTTTAACATCAGCTGTATTCGGTGGTGTCGTCGCTGCTTCACTAAGCTTTGTTAAAATCACTCAGCTTAAAAGTAAAAACAAGCAACAAACAAAACGAATTGCCGAACTAGAAACGCAACTAGCCACTCACTCAGAACCACAAGCTGATCTAGAAAAACCTTTATCAACGCAAGGTGAACCATCAGCTTAATATAGAGATATACTAAAATCCTGCTTTCCCAACACTACGGGAGGGCAGGTTTTTTTGTTTTTCCTCCTTACCCCCTATAACCAATTATTATAATAAAGGGTGTATTAGCTATGTCAGTAGCCTGTGAGTGAAATGGGAAATGTTTGACTCCTACGGAATTACCAAGACGGCTTGAAACCCCGCAGAAACGCAATGACGAGGAAGGCAGGCGCGAACCACGTGGAAAGCGAACAATCCGGAGTGAAAATCACGACTCGTTGCGCGCGCTCGTCCTTCTTCCACACCCAAACACTTATAGAGATACGTAGTTTCCCTCCTACTCAAGAAGCCCGTGATTGAAACGGAAGATGCGAGACTCCTGCAGGACTAGCGAGTGCTCTGAGATCCCGCAGTTTACGAGGAAGCTCAGACCGAGCCCTGCGGAAAGCGAGCAATCCGGAGTGAAAATCACCACCCATTGCATGCGTCTTCCCTCCTATGAAAATATGAATAACACGCATATACAAATGGAAATCTTTAGCTAACAATGGTACAATCAATTCTGTTCTTTATTCTTTCTATTTGATTTAACAAAACGATTCACTTAAAAAAGAAGGTGCTCTTATATTGAGAAAAACTCGCATAAAACGAGAAATCATAATCTATTGCTCCATCATTCTCGGAACACTTCTCTTTTCTCTTATTGTGCAACAGTATTTCTTTCAGCCTTATACCGTTAAAGGAGACTCTATGAATCCTACGCTTCAAGAAGGCAACCGTATTATTATTAATAAACTAAGCAACTATCAACGCTTCGATCTCGTCGTCCTTCACTCTCCTCATGACCAAGACGAGTACCTCGTTAAAAGAATAATCGGTGTTGCAGGCGAAAAGATTGAATACATTGATGACCAGCTCTATATTAATAACCAAAAAGTAAGTGAACCTCACTTACATAAATACCTACAGCATATCCCGACATACGAACGCTTCACTGAAAACTTCTCTACCGAAGAACTCGTAAATGACGGCATCATTCCTCATGGATTCGTCCTTGTACTCGGAGACAACCGTAGAATAAGCCGCGATGGCCGACACTTCGGATTAACACCTGTCTCAGACATCGTTGGTGAAGTCGATGTGAAATATTGGCCTCTGACTGATCTCAAACTAATGCACTAAAAAAAGGAGCGGCGTCCGCTCCTTTTTTAATACCCATTCTCTTCATACAACTCAAGCGGAAGGCCGTCTGGATCTGCAAAAAACGTAAATAACCTTCCTGTTAACTCATCCACTCGAATCGGTTCTACCTCAATGCCTCTACTCTCTAACTCTACTTTTGCTGCTTCCACGTCTTCAACAGCAAAAGCTAAATGCCGAAGACCACAAGCCTCTGGTTGTGATGGACGAGCTGGAGGATTTGGAAATGAAAACAACTCAATTTGTACTCCTGGCGCTAGCTCTAAGTCTAGCTTATAAGAGTCGCGATGCTCTCGATATGTCTCTTCTAAAATACGCGCTCCTAGCTTTTCTACATAAAACGCTTTTGATTGCTCATAATTACTTGCGATGATTGCTACATGGTGAATTCTCTTAAACTCCATCCTTGCCCTCCTATGTAATCATTGCTTTCATCATAACCGAGCAACTAAAAAAAGAAAAGACACATTTACTATTTTAGGAAATTCTCTTTCCGTTCGTATCGTTTAAACTAATTTCCCACTCTGTTCAATCGTTTTTTTGTCATCAAACATAGTTTTATAGTATACTATTTTTCAAATCAATTTTTGAGCGACTATACTATTTATTCCTATTACTACTTGAAGGGAGGTGGTTTTCTGATGGGATTGCGATGTATAAAATTAGCAAGCTTGCAGAGATGGCATTTATAACAAAACGCACGGTAAATTACTATTCAAAAGAATTACTCGTACATCTTCGTCTTATTGAAGCTTTAAAACAAAAAGGGCTTTTGCTTAGAAAAAGGAAGCAACAATTGGAGAATACATCCCATATAGAAAACAAGACCCTCCTTCATAAAGACGAGCTTATAACAACATCATTATACACGACGACAAAAAGTGTAGCGTCAAGAATAAAAGGCTTAATGACGGTGAAAAAACTTCTGTTAAGCAATCACTAGAGCCACTCTCACGCACTCACTTCTCATGCTCTTGTCGTAATTTGATTATTTACAGGAGGTGTTTACTTACTTTGCTTACGCAGAGTAAGTATGTTCATTGATAACCATTAATTTAATTTTAGTTGCCTTTTTAATTGCTTTAACTGCTTATTTTGTTGCGACAGAGTTTGCGATTGTAAAACTTCGTAGCTCTCGTGTCGATCAGCTCGTAGCAGAAGGTCGAAAAGGAGCGGTCGCAGTGAAGACCGTCACGACTCACCTAGATGAATACTTATCCGCATGTCAGCTTGGTATTACCATTACAGCACTTGGATTAGGTTGGCTAGGTGAACCAACAGTTGAGCGCATTTTAAATCCAGTTTTCGCAGACTTAGGTGTTCCATCTTCCGTTTCACACGTGCTTTCGTTTGTAATCGCTTTTGCGTCGGTTACGTTTTTCCACGTCGTTGTTGGAGAGTTAGCACCGAAAACGGCGGCGATTCAAAAAGCTGAAACGGTGACGCTTCTGTTTGCACCACCGTTAATTGTCTTTTATAAAGTCATGTTTCCTTTCATTTGGTTACTTAACGGTTCAGCTCGCTTATTAACAGGCTTATTTGGATTAAAACCAGCCTCAGAGCACGAGCTAGCGCACAGTGAAGAAGAGCTTCGCATCATCTTATCAGAAAGCTATAAAGGCGGCGAAATTAATCAATCTGAATACAAATATGTAAACAACATTTTTGAATTTGACAACCGCGTTGCTCGTGAAATCATGGTGCCAAGAACTGAAATGGCCGTTGTTTCTGAAGACGATACAATTGACGAATTTTTAAAAGTGGCTGTAGAAGATCGCTATACTCGTTATCCAATTATCATTGATGGGGATAAAGATAATATTATCGGCCTTGTCAACATCAAAGAAATTCTAAACGATGTGGTCTTAAACGATGCTGTGCGTAATCAGCCTGTCAAAACGTATATGAAACCAATTATTCAAGTCATTGAATCAGTCCCAATTCAAGATTTACTACTATCCATGCAGAAACAGCGTACGCATATGGCGGTGCTTATTGATGAATATGGTGGTACAGCTGGTATTGTAACGGTTGAAGATATTTTAGAAGAGATTGTTGGGGAAATTCGCGATGAGTTTGATACAGATGAAAAGCCGTATGTTCAAAAGCTTAGCGATCAACACTTTATCTTCAATTCAAAAGTATTGCTTGATGAAGTAAATGAAGTGCTTGATATTCAACTTGAGCACGAAGACATCGATACGCTCGGTGGATGGATGCTTCTTCAAAACATTGATATTCAAGAAAATGAATCCGTCACTCTATACGGATATGAATTCACGGTAAAAGAAATGGACGGACATCAAATGAAAGAAGTAGAAGTTCGTCAATTATCTCAGGAAGAAAACGAAGTGCAACAAGAAGCACTAAAAATTGAAATATAACCGAAAAAGCTGCCTCGAGGCAGCTTTTTTCATTTCTGAACAACTAATGGATAGCTATCTTCAAAATGCATAGCTACAGCATCTACTATAAGCGGACCTTTCTGTAAAACTTTCGTACTTGTAAGTTTTGAAAAGCCATCTCCACCTTCTTGCAGATAGTTTGACAGAGCAATCGTATACGTTTGAGTCAGTTCAATCGGCTCACCACTTTCTGCTTTAATCTCTTCAATCCGCTCACCAAACGGCGCTAAGTCATTCCATTCCACTGTAATGCCCGCTGTTTGTAAAGCTGCATCATATTTTTCACTCCACTGCTGTTCCAAAATTTCATACAGGTCTCCCCCTGTTACCTCAATCTTGACGAGATGATGCTCAAAAGGAAAAGCTGTATACAAATCTTTTTTCGTCACGTCGCCCTTCGGAAGGCTCGCTCGAATTCCCCCATGATGAACAAGCGCGATATCCGCCTGCATTTCTTTTCTGCTTGCTTCTGCCACAAGCTGAGCAAGAGGCGACTCAGCTCGCTCATTTTTTTTACGCGTCAGCTGATAAGGAAGCGTTCCAATGCTTTTACCAGCATCCGTACCAAGCTGATCTTTATACGTTTGTAAAAACGTCATTACTTTTGGGTCTGGCTTTACGGATTCATGTTCTACGGGTACAATTTCCGCTTGTTTGTAAGCAATCTCTTCAGTACGCTTATCAATCCCAAGCTCAACTTGTGAAAAAGCTTTTCCATAGGAGTAAGCCTGAACGAGCAGCTTATCATCGACAACGGTATTAGCGTACTGATGGTTATGAGCTCCTAGCATGACGTCTACTTCGTCATCTACTTTATATGCCATTTCAGCTAAATCTTCCTTTGGATTCCCACCATTTTGATCAGACTGCACAGAAACATGAGCTAAGACGACAATAGAACGTATGCCCTGCTCTTTCAGTTGTTTTACGCTTTTGTTAATGGCATTTACCTCATCGGTAATCATTACTTCTTCTCGACTATTTGCCAAAACAAAATCGTTTGTATCCGTTGTGACAACTCCGATAAAGCCCATGTTCACTCCGTTTATTTTTTTGATGACATACGGCCGAAACACGGTTTCACCCGTTTTCTTATCTAAAATGTTGGCTGAGGTGTACTGTGCTGTAGCTCCTTTAAAGTTTCCTTTTTCCTGAGGGGATTCACCATGAATTAAGCGCTTCATTTCTGCTACTCCACGATCAAATTCATGATTGCCTGGCGTACCAATATCAACGTTTAGCAAATTTAAAAATTCAATTGTTGGTTCATCATTAAATAACGAAGAAATAGGAGGGCTCCCACCGACCATATCCCCTCCTCATGCTGTTATCGTTAGGCTACCATAGAAGCATTAAGGAAGTATGAACGATATGTAAAGACAAACATAACAAAAAGCGCATCAGCTAGGTCTGATACGCTTTTATCATGAAAATAAAATGCTTTTTTCTACTTGCTTTAAATGATAAAAGTAACCTTTCTTACTCATCAGCTCAGAGAACGAACCAACTTCAACCACTCTGCCTTCATCCATGACAATAATTTGATCCATCCGCTCTAAGCCAGCAAGACGGTGGCTAATGAAGATAAGCGTTGCGTCCTTTGCTTTTTGTGTTAGCTCGGCAATCACTTTTTGTTCCGTTAGCAAGTCCATTGATGAGAAAGGTTCATCCAGTAGCCAAACTCGGCCTTTTTTCAAAAATGCACGAGCCATTGCTAACTTTTGACGCTCGCCTCCAGATAGGTTTTCACCTTTTTCTAAGATGCGATCATCGAGCTCATACGCATGTAGCTCCACCGCTTGTAACGCTGCTTTTAACTCGATATCAGACGCGTTATCATTTGCTAGCAGGAGGTTGTCACGAACCGTCCCGTAGAAAAAATGATTTTCCTGCATCACGACATTCGTATAGCTCCACAAATCTTCTTGTTCAACATTCGTTAAGAACTCTTGATTAATGGATATGGTGCCTGAGGTAGGCTCATACAGCTTGACGAGCAGTTGAAACAAAGTGGATTTACCAGAACCACTAGGTCCTACAATTGCCGTTTTTGAGCCAGCTGAAAACGTAACAGAGACATCATCTAGTACGTTGCGATTTCCATACGCAAATGATAGATTTCTCACTTCTACGTCCATCGGTTCATCTTGAAGCACAGCTGAAACACGCTTCTTCACTTCTTTCTGGTTACCCATAACAGAAAACAGCTGCGCCGAAGAGCGACGGCTATCTTCGAAATGAGTCGGAAATGCAGCCATTGGAACTGCATATTCAAATACATTCAGTCCAATCATAATAAGCATTGCTAGGAATAACCCGTCCAGCTCGCCTCGCGTGACGTCATAGACGCCGAATAAAGTTACGGCCCAGCATACGAACATGGAAATAACTAAGCTCCACGATTGGCTTGCGTTTTCCGCTTCTTGCTTTCTTGCTTGAGCGCTTAAATAACGCTTAGATAATTCAGTTAGCTTTCCTTGCTTTTCTTCTACTTTTTGATGAACTTTTAAATCTCGAAACCCGTATAAAAACTCCGTTGTTTCTGCTGATAGCTCACTTCTGAGCTCTTGAGTAGATGCTTTTAAACGCTGCTGCCTCCACGCAGCAAGCATGGGTACAACAACCCCCGTGAGGAGCATTCCAATAGCTAAGGTCACGCTAATCCAAACTGAGTAAAACAATGTAAAGAAAATGGTGCTAATGAAAACAAAGAAAAAAACGATTGGCGGATAGAATACCCGCAGGAAAAAGTTTTGTAAATTTTCTACGTCTCCAACAATTCGTGCTAGTAAATCCCCGCTGCGGTACTGATGAAGTACGCTAGGCATGAGCGGTTCTAATTTTTCAAAAAAGCGTACGCGCAGGTTTCCCAAAATCGTAAAAGTTGCTCGGTGTGAATAATAACGCTCCGCATATTTTGTTACAGCTTTTGCAATACCAAACAGCTTTAAAAGCGCAAGCATAACCGTTAACGTATACAGCGGTGGAATAAGAGCTGCTTTGGAGATGACATACCCGCTTGCACCGAATAAAGAGATGCCGATGAGCCCTGCTAGTACACCGAATATCGTCGTATATACAATATCCTTTTTTTCTTTCAGTACAATTGTGCTGATTGTCAGTAAATTTCTCATCTAACACCCTCTCCTTGCTGCGCCTGCATCATGTCGCGGTAGCTGTCAATGCGCGTCATTAATTCATCATGCGTTCCTGAATCAATGACTTTTCCGTCTTGCAAATAAACAATTTGGTCCGCATTTCGAATCGTATAAAGTCGATGAGCAACGGTAATCATGGTTGCTCGCTCACTTAGCTCTTTAATGGATGATTGTAGAATTTGTTCCGTTACTAAATCGAGACCAGTTGTCGGTTCATCAAATACAATGAGAGAAGGCTGCTTAATAAATGCACGAGCTAGTGCAAGGCGCTGTTTCTCACCGCCAGAGAGGCCTCTTCCCCCTTCACCTATCAGCGTATCAAAGCCCGCTTCCATCGACTGAATAAGCGGTAACAGCCCCGCTTTTTCGGCTGCTTTTATAAGTTCTGCTTCCGTCACTTGAGTTTGTGTACCAAGGCAAATATTTTCTTTAATCGTTCCGGAAAATAAATACGGGTGCTGAGAAATATAGCTGATAGATTCAAACCAATCCGCTTCGCTAATGTCAGTTCGCTGTTTTCCATTAATGACTACTTGTCCTTCTGTTGGATCAATTAAACCCGAAATCAATCGAAGCAGCGTTGTTTTTCCTGATCCGTTTGGACCGATAATCGCTACTTTTTCAAACGGCTTAATGATTAACGAAACGTCACGTAATGAAAATGCTCCTTCTTGATAAGAAAAATGAATATCATCCAGCACGATATGAGCAGGTTGCCCTTGCTCTACTCGATGATTTCCCCACTTCACTCCGTGTTCGGAAGCTTCAAGCTCTTCTTTGATTTTATTCGTTGCCCCGATGCTACCTCTTCCAGCGTGAAATGCACTACCTAAATCTCGAAGCGATAGATAAAAATCCGGTGCGAGAATTAAAATAAAAAACGATGCAAAAAACGTAATATTTTCAAATACAACAAGGCGTAGGCCAAGCTCAAAGGCGATGAGACCAACGCTTAGCATCGCAATAAACTCCAGTGCCAGAGAAGATGAAAATGCTGTTTTCAAAACATCCATTGTCGCATCACGAAATTCAAAGCTTTTCTCTTTCATCTTGTCTTTTTGCACCTTTGCTTTGCGCATGAGCTTCAGCGTCGTTAATCCTTGCAGAACATCGAGGAAATGACCTGAAAAAGCCGTCATTTTTTCCATTTGAACATCCGCTTTTTTTTGCGTTTTTAACCCGATCACAATCATATAAATCGGGAAAAATGGTGCGGTTATCATCATTAATAATCCTGAAAACCAGTGCTGCGTAAACACGGCAAGTAAGATAATAAGCGGCAAAATACTCGTTTGGATGACCTGCGGAATATAGAAGCTAAAGTAGTTATCCACTTCATCAATCGCATCCATCGCTACGCTCGCTTTTTTACCCGTTTGGCCGCTTAACGAAGCTTGTAAAGGGTTGTTTGCATATTTTTCAAAAAGCTCTTCTCGGATTTCACCCTTCACTTTTTCACCAAGCTTAATTCCTAGTTTTCTTGATAGATAGATAAACAGCACCCGAGCAGTTAAGACAATTAATAAATAAATAAAAGAAGGAAGCACGTCTTGAAACGACGCGTCCTTCAAGAAGATTTGGTCGACAATGTACACAAAGAAATATGCTTGGCCAACTAACATCACACCGTTTAGCAACGATGATAGGATGAGCGGAATCATCATTTTTTTATGTGCAAATGCTCGTTTTCTCAGCAGTTCCATACACAATCGGTCTCCTTACGTTTAGTTAGCAGTACTTACTGATAAGGGCTTTTTCCTTTTGCCCCCCAGATGAACAAAAACACAATTGCACCAACCACAAGCAACACAGGTGCTATCATAATCAAAAACGTATTCACATTTCGTCCCTCCTTCACTTCTTACCCTGCACGTACTCGTTATCAAATAGAAACAGTCGCATCAATAAGTATAATGATGGAACGAGCAAGCATAGTCCTGCAAGAAAGGAAATGATAAGCGTGATGGCCATTGTATCGTTTGTGAAGCTATCATAAATCGTCACGTGCGGATAGAGTAAGTACGGTAAATGCGCCGCTCCGTACCCGTAAAATGCTGTGGCAAACTGCAGCATGACAAAGATAAATGATAAACCAAGACGCTTTTTCTTCCAGATAAAATAAACGGCTCCGACAAAGAACAAGAATGACAAAACAAACAGCCACGATACATCTAACATTTTCGCAAAGTGCTCGCTGTTATGATCTGACATGGCCCAAAAGACAAGAAAGCTAGCCAAAATCGTAGGTGTACTCCAAAACAATGCGTATTTACGCAAAATGCGAAATGCCCCTTCATCTCCTGCTTTGTGCGCGTAAAAGGTTAAAAAACAAGCAGAAATATACAGAACGCTCACCACTGCAAGAAGCACAACGGCCCATGAATAAAAGCTGGTGAACAACGCCCCGTAGTCAAGTGAAACATTCGTGCCGTTTAGCTTAATATAACCACCTTCTGAAATCGTCAAGACGATGGAAAGTGAAGCTGGAATTAAAAGTCCCGTTGCTCCGTATAAAAGTTGATAGCCTAGACGCCCTTTGTTTCCATAGTGGTGAAACGCATAGTACGAACCGCGAAGCGCAATTAAGATAATTGCGATGCTTCCAGGAACCAACAGTGCCGTTCCGTAATAATAAGCAAGAGACGGGAAGAAACCAACTAATCCAACATAGAAGAAAATCAAGAATACGTTCGTTACTTCCCATACCGGAGACAAGTAACGATTGATTACTTTTTGTACAACATGTCCTTTCCCTGTCACCGATGCATAGTAGTTAAAGAACCCTGCTCCAAAGTCAATTGAAGCAACGATTAAATAACCGTATAAAAATGTCCATAGTACCGTGATACCAATTACTTCGTAGCTCATAGTAGTCCTCCCTATTCAATCCCGCGTTTTTTCAATTCTTTTTCGACAGGATTTGCTCTAAAGGTACGAATAAGAACCGTCACGGCCGATACAATTAAAATGACGTATAAAGCAGCGAACAGATAAAGCATAATATCAACGTGCTGAGACGTTGTTGCTCCTTCTGCTGTACGCATAACGCCTCGAATAATCCAAGGCTGACGTCCTTCTTCTGTAAAGAACCATCCTGCTTCAATCGCAAGCATCGCTAGCGGCCCACCGGCTACTATTAAGCTAAGAAGCGGTTTGTTAAGCGGATTCCATGATTTTTTCTTTTTCATCACAATGTAAATAAATGAAATGAACGCAAGTCCCATTCCAATTGCAACCATCAAGTCGAACATGTAGTGAACAACAAGTGGCGGCCAATCTTCCTTAGGGTATTCTTCAAGCCCAATGACTTCAGCTCCCGGAGTTCCGTGAGCTAAAATACTGAGCGCATACGGAATTTCAAGCGCGTACTTCACTTCGTTATCTTCGGTTAAAATACCGCCTAAAATTAGCGAAGCTTCTTCCATTGTTTCAAAATGCCATTCAGCCGCTGCGAGTTTTTCAGGCTGATAGTTTGCTAAATATTTGCCTGACAAATCTCCAACAAGTGCCGTTACAATGGCAAAGACAAACGCAACGACCATTGATAAATGCAGCGCTTTTTTATGATAAACGTGATCGCGTCCTCGTAAAATTGCAAAAGCTGCAATAGCTGCAAGCACAAACGCAGACGTTAAATAAGCCGAGGATAAAACGTGCGACACTTTTGTCGGCGTCGCCGGGTTGAACATAGCCGCAATCGGATTAATATTTGAAAGCACGCCGTTTTCATATGTGAAGCCCAGCGGTGCGTTCATAAATGAGTTTACCGTTGTAATAAAGAAACCCGATGCGGTTGCACCAAGCGCAGCTGGAATTAACAGCAGCAAGTGATACATTTTATTTTTGAAGCGATCCCACGTATATAAATAAATTCCGAGGAAAATAGCTTCAAAGAAGAACGCAAATGTTTCTAAAAAGAGCGGAAAGCTAATGGTTTGACCAGCTACCTGCATAAAGTTTGGCCATAGCAAACTCAGCTGCAGTGCAATCGCTGTACCTGTCACAACTCCGACAGCAACCGTGATGATATATCCGCGTGCCCATCTTCTAGCGAGCAAGTGGTAGTGTTCATCGTTTCGTTTAATTCCTATCCATTCAGCAAGTGCAATTAAGAGTGGAACCCCGACTCCTAATGTTGAGAAAATCGTATGCACAGCTAGTGTTAAACCGGTTAAGATTCGACTATACAAGACCGGATCATACTCAAACACAAACATTTCCTCCTTTATGTAGGAAGAGAATTTTCTCTTCTCTTAGCAGATTGTAGTCCCTAGTATAAAAACTTCTTTTATAGTTGACCATACTGTTCACCATTTTGTTAAAGTTTGTTCACAATTTCACAATCTTAATTTCGACACAATTTTAGAAGGTCCTGTAAAAAAACAAGCTGAAATATAAAAAAGTCATGATCCCTTCTCAAAGAAGAATCATGACTGTTTTAACATCGTTAGGTTGTAAGAACACGTTCGTTCCATTCCACTCTTTTTTTAAATTGGTTTCCGAATTATCTCTCAATCGTTCCGATAAATCGCTAACCGAAAGACTTATGTCTCCGCCTCTTTTACTCTTCATTTCTCTTTTTTACTAAATAGTGTCCGTATGTAAAAGTTAGAAAAAACACAAGTCCTACAACGCTTCCTACTAGCAATCCACTTTGAAGATTTCCATCGGGACCAGCTGTCACAATTAGTGTAAACACTCCTCCAAGCAGGAAGCTGCCAAGGGGAATAATATAATAAGGAACAAGATTTTCACGTTTGTTGTCATAAACATCCACTGATATCTTCAAATTTAAGTAACCTAATACAACAGCCGTTAAAATAAAAATAAACCAAAGGGGGTTTTCATAAGCATGTAAAATACCGTTTTGTAACCCGTCATAAACTAATAAGGATAAAATCCCTAATGTTTGAATGATAAAAGCCACTCGAATATTTTTTAAGTTTTGAACAATAAGGCGTTCATCTTTTATTTTCTTCATTGGAGCCCTCTCTTTCTACCCAAAAAACATCGTTAAGCGTTTGATCGACTGCATAACAAATTTCTAAACATAGTTTTAAAGTTGGATTATACTTCCCTTTTTCAATTAGGCTAATCGTTTGCCTTGTTACGCCAACCTTCTCAGCCAACTCACTTTGAGTTAAATCTGCTTGAACTCGAAATAACTTCACATTATTTTTAACTATATACCAATTACTTCCATTTTAATTGTAACATATACATGACATAATTCAATATATATATTACATTTTATCACAAATAAAAAAGCCGCCCTAACTTGTAGAGACGACTTTTAATAACCACGCTGCACTGCTGGATGAAGGAGCTGATAGATGACGGCTTCGTCACTGTGTTGTCTTGTTGCGGTTCTCGCTTCTTCCATCGTACCGATAAACTGTACTTCTCCCTCTTTTAACACAGCAAATCGGTGGCATAAACCTAGAATTTCATTCAAGTCATGCGTAATATAGATGACTGTTTTTCCTTCTCTCGTAAGCTTTTGAATGTATCTGCCAATCTCCATTTTCGACTGCAAATCAATTCCCACCGTCGGCTCGTCCATAAGTAAAATCGCTGGTTTATGAATGAGCGCAACGGCGATATTGAGCTTCCGCTTCATTCCGCCTGATAAATTTTGAACCTTTTCGCTCCATTTCCCCTCTAGCTGCACAGATTTACAAAGTGTTTTTAGCTCATCATCTGATACGGATCGCCCCGTCATTTTACTCCACAGTCGCATGTTTTCTTTTACCGTCAGTTCTTCCCACAGTGCAATATCTTGCGGGACGTAGCCAATTTGACTGCGAATGTGCTTTTTAGCTTTTTTTAAACGCTGACCGTTGATGACCACTTCGCCGCTCGAAGGCTTAGTGAGCGTTGCTAAAATGGATAAAAGCGTAGACTTCCCTGCACCGTTTGGTCCTAGCAGTCCCAGTACCTCACCTTTTTTTACATGCAAAGACACTTTATTTAATGATTTTTTTCTTCCATAACGCTTACTTACTTTTTCAATTGAAATCACGTAATCGACCTCACATTCCACACTGCTTTTAACCATAATAAAATGGTGATGACTAGTATTGTTCCAAGCTGAATCCAAAGTTCTTTAGCAAGTACAAGCTGCTGCGTAACCAATAGATGCTGAGGAATCCATGTAGCAATTGCGCCTAGCCGCTCCGCTATGTCACTGATTGGGAAAAATACGCCCCCGATAATACTGAGCATCATCGCAATCAAGAATCCTGCGGTATAGTAGCGCCCGAGGTGACGTGATTCCGTAGCTAGCCAAAAGCTAAACGCTAAGCAAAAGCAGAGATATATGAGCATTAGCAACAGTACTCTGCTATCTGTCACCGCTCCGACTTTCAAAAAGAAGAAAAAGCTCAGGACAGTTTGGATGATCAAAACAAACCCATATGCTGCTAACGATTGATACACATAAGACATGACGCCTTTTGGCAAGGTCTTCATTCGCTTGAAAATAGGCCCTTTTTCCTTTAGGACCCATTCCATCGCCATGAGCGACACAACAAGCGTCAAAAAGCCCCACAGCGGAACAGAGCGATTTATAGTCTGTTGCTTCTCATCAGGTTGTACACCTTCTTGTCCATCAGTCACATATTGAATGGTCATTAACGGTTCTGGCTTCCACTGCTCGTCCGTATAGCGATACGCATCTTCCCATAGGGTTTCGGGCTTTTCCCAACGATAACGTTCATACAAGCGTTCTACTTGAATAGCAGCTTTACTGTTGCTCGATAAGCGAGTTACTTCACTAGCAATCACTTCTTCTACAACGCTCGTCGCAACTGACGCTGGCATTTTCACCAGCTCAATCGTTTCTTCATAATCTTCTTTTTTAATATTATCCATAAAGCCTTCTCGAACGATAAATAAGCTATCTACTTCATTTCGGAGAAGCTTTTTTTCTCCTTCATCAGCCGTTGTAGCTATCAATTTAATTCTCTCATTCGTCGTAACTCGCTGGATTACTTCCTTAGAAAGTTTACTTTGGTCTTCATCCGCAATGGCAACTGGAATCTTCACATCGTTCTCAACGTTTTGAAGAAACATTTGGCCTACATAAGCACCTGCAGCAGGAAGCACCAGGAGAAGTATCAATAAAAATGGCTTTCGGATAATAGCCTTCAGCTTCTCCATCATGAGATTCATAGGCTCACTCTCCTTTTTTGAAACAGTGCCGTCCAGAGGAGCGACAAGCTAAAAGCAGTGAGACCGTAAACGACGAGCCAGCTCATTGATTCTGACCAGTCTACTGACTCATAGCCTCCAAATAAGCCAAACATCATCTGCAGCGACCAGGCGTTAACAGACCAGGTTTGAAGCATTAGCAACCACTCTGGTAAATAAACGCTAGGTAAAATATGTCCGCCTACAAGAGAAGCTGCAGCAAGGAACAGAACGCCTACTAGCTGATACAGCTTTTCACTGACGAAGATAGCTTGCAAGAGAGCAAACGTTGCTAAAAAAGCGAATGAACTAGCTGCAACGCTGCCAATTAGTTGCCCCCACGTGTACGATAGTGACAAGTCAAGCTTCTCTATTCCTACTGCGTATAATCCTAGCGCTAAAACGAAAACGAGTAAGAACATACTGCTAAACTGAGCAAGATGAACGTGTAGTGAGGATACTCCGTGCGTCTGCATACGCTTAAGCACTGAATTTGAATGAAGTCCTTTTACAAAAAGCATGCTGCTGTAGCTCCAAATCATGAGCAGTACTAAAAAGAACGAGAGAATATAATACTGCTTCATATCTTGCTGAAATAAAGACGTCGCTATTCGTTCTTCAAACACGCTTCCACGATCAAGAACATGAAGCCCAAATGAAAGAAGGCTGCGACGAAATTCAGATTGTCTCTCTTCCGTGCTGGCTCCTTCTTCTTGTAGAAAGTGATCGATTGTATTAATGCCGCTTTGAGCAGCGGATGTATAGTCAGCTGCGCTATCCATGACATAGCGAAAAAGCTGGGCTTGAAGCGGCTTGTTTTTATTCCCCACTACAACAAGAGGCATGTTTTCTCCCGTTGCAATCGAATGACTAAAGCCATCTGGTAAAACAACAAACGCCGCAATCTCGTCTTTGGACAGCATTTGTTGTGCTTCTGTTTTTGTTGGATACACAGGATTGATAAGTGAGCTTAACTGCTCACTTTCCGTTAACTGTTTGATGACGTATTCTGTTTGAAGCGTATCATCTTCATCGACAATTGCCACCGGAAACTTTTGTATCCGTGCTTCATCCTCCATTGTTTCTGTTAGTATGACCCCTGCTCCTATTAAGAATAGAACAGGAGCAAGTAGAAGCAGGCTAAAAGACTTCCAGTTTTTTAGCATCGCCTTCCATGTGAATGAGCATAAATAAAAGAATATCTTCACCTGCTCTTCTCTCCCTGCATTATTACATTAGAATTGTAACTAGGTATGATAGTTTACTATATGGTTGTACAAGTAGATTCAGACCTACTGCAAACCTGATAAATTTAACAAAGCGGATAACATGCTGCACACGTCATCCGCTTTTGTATGAACTATTAACTGTTAAGATTAAGAAATATCAAGATCCATCATTAAACCTTGTAAGTTTGTGTAGAAGTCTTCTTGAATCTTCATTAAATCAACTGGCGTAATATCTTTTACGTTTTTACCGTTCTTAGAATCAACTGCTGGAATATCCGCCGCGTCTTTTAATTCAGAATTTGAGTTAATCTTTAAGTTGATATCAGCTGAATCTGTCGGCATACCAACTTTTAAGTTAATATCAAACTTGTAATCTGACTTTCCTTTTGAAGCATCAATGTTTTGATCTTGCTTAAGGTCACCGCTGAACGTGTAGCCAGGAGCTTGATCACCCAAGTCAAGCGTGAATTTGCGATCAGCTGTTTGTTTCGCATCCGTTTTTCCATTCACAACTGAATCCATTGTGAACTTTAAGTTTAGGTCTTCTGTTGTTGAATCAGAAGCGTTAACGCTAGCAACTAACTTTTCAGAACTCTTCTCTCCGTCAGCTGTAATGTCGTTTGTCACATCAAGCTCTACTTTGCTATCATTGTTGTCATTTCCAATCGTAAGAGCTAGCTGTTGAGCACGCTTGTTGTCCGCGTATTCTACATCTTTTGTTGCTACTTTTACATTTCCTACATTGTCTTTGTCATCAGCTGAAGTTGCAGCAAACTCTACGTTACGATCCACAATTACTTCATCATCATTGATGTAAACTGTTGATTTAAAGCCTTTAGGGAATTTAAGATCTTTCACATCTGTTTTAAATTCGTCCAAGCCTTCTTTTAGCTGTTTTTTCACTTCTTTTTCATCTGTTAATTCAGCCATTTCTGGATCTGTTGCAGCAGATGATTCAGCAATCGTTGCAACGCGTTTTGCAATGATTGTTTGTAGCTCATCATCCTTTGCCATTTCCGCTACAAGCTTTTGAACAAATTTCTCCGTTTGTTCTTGGTTCATTTCAAGCTTTAGACGCGTGAATTTTAACGTTTCATCACCTTGTTTATACTCAGCGTTCTTTTCTTTTGTAAAGTAGTCTTCATCTAAGTTATCATAGAAGAACTTTCCGTATTTTGTTGCAATTGCTTTCTTTTCTTTCTCCGTTAGTTCTAAATCTTCCACCTTAATTTGGTTTAGTTCTAACTTATCTGGACCCGTATATGATGGGTCAAACATGCGCATAACCTGACCATACTCATCAAGGTTTAAATAGAAGAATTGATTTGCTAAAATTGGTGCTTTAAAACCAATTTGTTCCTTTGTTTGATAACCTTCTACGTCAAGTGCTTTTGTGTTACCAATATCAAGCGTTAATGAACCATATGTTTCTTGCTTTTTAGGGTCTTGCTCTGTTTTTACATTAATCGTCGATTTGCTAATCATATCTTGAATCATTTGATAAGATGGATCAGCAGCAAGTGAGTTCATTGAAAAATCACCGCTGATAGAAGCCGCTGAGCTTGATGGTTGCTCTAGTGCTTTTTCTTGGAATGCTAAGCTTTCGCCATATTTCGTTTCAATTTCTTCGGCCATTTTGTTGTATGTATTCACTTCAGATATTAAATATAATTGCTTTGGTGATTTCATGAATACATAGCCAAACGTAACCGCTGCACCAATAAGCACAAATAAAATCGCCAATCCGATGATTAACTTTGTTGGTGCTTTTCTCGGAGCTGGAGCTGTTTCTAAGGAAGCAGCAGTTTCTTCCCTTGTTTTGTTTTCATCGCTCATACGTTTTACATCCTCCTGTAAATAATTGTTTGTTTGGTCCCTTGTACATGATAAGGAATCATTACCAGTATTTCTAGTCGTTCGACAAAAAAAGACATTTTTTAGTTCATTTAGCTGATAAAAAGAAGATACCTAACAGATACAAAGACTCATTTTTCATTCCCCTATATAACCAGATTAAAACCAAATTCATTAATTTTTACCAAAAATATGAATCTGTCAGTTCCTAACGAAGCAGATCTTTTTTATAGTTCGATAGAAGGCTATCACTTCTCCTCCTTTTTACTCCATTTTTTCCTATCTTCCAAAAGCTCAACGATGATATGTATATGAACATTGACTTAGCATCATGTTAAAAGAAAGGAAAACGAGCCTTTTTTCACAAT
>NZ_BCVD01000041.1 GCF_001591565.1 Priestia flexa NBRC 15715
CTTTGTTATTACATTTTCAATGTTAAATACCCATAAATAAATAGGATGATTAAGAGGGAAAAACTCTTGAAACTTTGGGATAATATCCAAAAAACGGGAAAAACATTAGTCCTTTCAGGAAATACAATCATCTTATTTTATAAAGGTAGGGGTGTAAAAGAAATTGAAGTTGAGAAGAGAAAAAATGAAAAGTTATAAGAGCTATTGCTGTCAACGAGAAATAGAAGAAATGATGGGGATATGGAAAAGGGGTTATTATCGGAAAAATGGAGCTATATGTCAAAAATAATTTAGATTTAAATTTCCCAAAAATCATTGAATAAAAAATTCTCCATAGAGCAATATAAAAGAGTAAAAAAAATTCAAGGAGGAAATTATCATGACAGTAATAAATGACGTTAAAACAGCTCTAGCAGGATTGAAAAGTGCTCAAGCAAGTTTTGAAACATTTGCTCTTAGTACAGATAATCAACAAGCTAAGCAACTTTACCAAGATGCAGCTAAGCAAACCCAATCCGTTGTAGACAGCATTGAACCACGTGTTCAACAAATCGAACAAGAAGAACCTCAATACAAGCAATAAGAATAGGATAAAAAGGTTGGTTCAATTAACCAACCTTTTTACACTTCAATTCTTGAGTAGAAACGGACAGGTGATTGTATGAAAAGAAAGATAAGAAGATTAAATCATTTTCTTTTTTTAGCCATGATTATTGTATATATATCCGGATGTACGGGGCAACAGAATCATTCGACTAATGGCAATGATGATACAACGATCGTCAAAGTACATACAAACCAACCCATTAATCAAACAGTTGCCAATCAAGCAAAAGAAAAGATCATAAAAGAGGAAGAAGTTTCGGCTGTTAAAGCAGTAAATACCGATAAAGAGCTGTTAATGGCGATAAAAGTAGATCAATTTCATCGCTTTCAATTAAAAAAAATCAAAAAGAACGTGAAAACAGACTTAGAAAAAGCTTATCCGGATTATAAAGTCTTAGTTTCAACTGATCAAAAAATCTATTGGGAGTTGGAACAATTAGAAGAAAAACTGCAAAAAGACAAGATAAAGAAAAAAACATTAAAAAGAGAATTTAACAATATTAAAAACCTTATGAAAGAAAAAGCGTGATGAAAGAGGTATACACATGTCAAATAATCAAAAGAAACAATTAACACCTGTCCAACAGGAATATCAAGATCTTGAAAAACAGAAAGAAACCAAGAGACCAGTAGTTAAAAATTGTATCAAAGCTTTTTTTACGGGTGGGATCATTTGTCTTATTGGCCAAGCCATTCAACTGTTTTATATTTATTATTTTGATTTTACAGATCAAACGGCTGGAAACCCAACAGTAGGGACCATGATTTTTATTGCTATGCTTCTAACAGGCTTCGGTGTTTACGATCGAATTGCTCAATTTGGAGGTGCCGGTTCCGCGGTTCCCGTTACCGGCTTTGGAAATGCCGTCATATCAGCATGTATTGAACATCGAACGGAAGGATTTGTCCTAGGTGTTGGTGGTAATATGTTTAAGTTAGCTGGCTCCGTCATTTTATTTGGTACCTTTTCGGCATTTGTTATTGCGGCCATTAAAACGATTCTCATACAGTGGGGTGGCTTGTAATGCTTACGGGACATCGTACATGGGTCTTTGATCAAAAACCTGTCATTATCTCCACTGGAACGGTCGGAGGTCCTTTTGAAGCAAAAGGAGCACTTGCTAATGATTTTGATTTACTTCATTCTGATTTATGGTTAAAACAGGATTCTTATGAAAAAGCGCACAAGGTTTTGGTAGAAGAAGCGAGTCAAAAAGCTATCGAAAAAGCAGGTCTTCAAAAGGAACAGGTTCAGTTTTTCCTTGGAGGAGATCTGATTAATCAAATGACGCCCACTAGTTTTGCTTGCCGAACACTTGGCACACCGTACCTTGGATTATTTGGTGCTTGTTCTACATCCATGGAAGGACTGGCTCTTGGTGCTTACTTAGTTAACACAAAAGGAGCTAACTATTTGTTAACTGGTGCTTCGAGTCACAATACCGCCGTCGAAAAACAATTTCGTTATCCGACCGAATACGGTGGACAAAAACCACCTACTGCTCAATGGACAGTGACAGGTGCTGGCGTTGCTTTGTTAAGTGATTCTGGAGAGGGACCTCGTGTGACCTCTGCAACGATTGGACGCGTGATCGATATGGGAATGACGGATCCATTTAATATGGGAGGAGCAATGGCTCCGGCGGCTGTTGATACCATTGAAGCACATCTTACTGAGCGAAATCTTGATCCATCTTATTATGATTTGATTGTAACGGGAGATCTTGGCCACATTGGACGAGAAGTCTCGCTTGATTTATTTAAAAAACATGGAACACTAATACGTGAAGAACAATATCAAGATTGTGGCCTTATGATTTATCGAGAAGGACAGCCAGTTCTATCTGGCGCTAGTGGGCCAGGATGTTCAGCAACCGTTGTATATGGTCATCTATTAAACCGAATGAAAAAAGGCGAATTTAAACGAATGTTAGTCGTAGCAACAGGTGCTTTATTATCGCCATTAAGCTTTCAGCAGGGTGAAACTATTCCTTGTATCGCTCATGCGGTATCAATTGAATATGGAGGTGAATAAGAGCTATGATTTTCTTTTGGGCTTTTGTTGTAGGAGGCTTGATCTGCGTTATTGGGCAAATTATGTTTGATGTATTTAAGCTTACACCAGCACATACCTTAAGTACATTTGTAGTGATTGGCGCTCTTCTAGATGGGTTTGGTTTATACGAACCTTTTATCGATTTTGCAGGAGCAGGAGCGACCATTCCTATTACAAGTTTCGGAAATTCTCTTGTACATGGGGCAATGGCTGAAGCCGAAAAACATGGGTTAGTAGGTGTTATTTCAGGAATGTTTGAAGTAACAAGTGCTGGAATTTCAGCCGCCATTATTTTTGGAATGATTGGCGCTATATTTTTTAAACCAAAAGGATAAGGAGGATGTAAAATGACGATTGCATCAGATGTGAAACAATGTCTTGTCAGTCTTAAAGGAGTAGAAGCTGGTTTATCCAATTTAGCATTACGAACTCAAGATGATCAATCAAAGCGGACTTTGCACGAAACGATGAATGTCATGAATGAAATCGTAACAGATTTAAAAAATCGAGTGGGAGAATTGGAGAGAGAAGAAGCCCAATATAAAGGTTTTTAAGACGAACAGCTTTTTCTAATTTTATAGGAGGTGTAAAAGATGCCAGATTGGTTAATTGTAGTTTTGCGGTCTTTATTGTTTTTAGTTGTTCTTTTTGCTATTACAAAATGGTTAGGTAAAAAACAAATAGCTGAGCTTTCCTTCTTTGAATATGTCACCGGTATGACCATCGGTAATATAGGAGCAGAAATGGCCATGGGAATTGATAAAAGCATTGCTCATGGGATACTTAGTATCGTAATCTTTGCGGTAGTACCCTTCTTAGCAGGCATCATTTCCTTGAAAAATAAACATTTTCGCGACTTTATGGAGGGGAAAGGGACGGTTTTTATCAAAGATGGAAAAATCATGGAAGATAATTTGAAAAAGGAAAAATACACAATCGATGAATTGTTAGGGTTACTTCGAAAGCAAAGTGTCTATCAGGCAGCTGATGTGGAATTTGCGGTATTAGAGCCAACCGGCGATCTCAACGTCTTGTTAAAGAAAGAAAATCGACCGTTAACCGCAAAAGATTTAGGGATAGCTGTTGCTCCAAGTAAGGAACCTCAAACAGTTATTATGGATGGTGAAATATTAGATGAACCATTATCGACAATTGGCCAAAGCAGAAGGTGGTTACACACTGAACTAGAAAAACTAGGAGTTACCATTGAAAATGTCTTTCTTGGGCAGATAGATTCTTACGGGCAATTAACTGTTGACCTTTTTGATGATAAACTTCAAGTCCCATCTCCTCAAGAAAAACCTTTATTACTTTCAACCATGAAAAAATGTCAGGCGGACTTAGAATTATTTGCGCTTGGGACAGAAGTGGAAAAAGCGAAACATATGTATAGCCAAAACAGTCAAAAGTTACAAGAAGCCATTGATAAAGTGACCCCTCTTTTAAGAGGTTAAATAAGGTTATGACGGGTTTCAAGCTATAAAGTCAGAAGTAACAATTTAGCAGTTGGCGGTTTCAACTAAGTAATATCGCAAGTAGTAGTTACCGTTACGTGATAGGGACGTGTCTTCGGCAGTAAAGCGCCCGGACTGATGCTTTCGCCAGTATAGACCTGCGTATTTCGCTACTTTAGTTTCATCATCAAACCGGTCTATTTGGCCAATTTCAGCTATGATACCCGCAGCGAATACGGAACATGGGTTACTACAACCGATAGAGCTCTTACCGGATATCCCGTAATTAGTGGTACCTTGCCTTCTGTTGGAGTCTTTTTAACATTGAATATACTTAGTCAGCTACAGCAGAATAATGTAAGATTTTAGGTTTAAATGAAATAAATGTAAAATGAACCTCCCTTTTTGTTTTTCGATACATCTTCAACATTAAATTTGCTATGACAAAACAAACTAATTACAAAATTATTTGAGGTGTCTCATGAGAAAAGCTCAATCTAAACAATTCCTCGTATTCCAAACGTATACTTGCTACATAGTTTGTACATATTAAGGGAAAAACTAAGGAGGAATTTTAGTTGGAGTGGATTTTTTTTCTATACCTGTTAAATACGTTCTTTATCTTATTCATAGCAATTTGGGAAGTTCGTCGGCCAGCCAAAGCTTTGAATTGGATAGTAATCGTCCTTGTTTTGCCTGTCATTGGTTTCTTACTATATCTTAGCATATCAAATCCCAAGCTTATTCATCGTAAAAGATTGACCTCTTTTCATAATGAGTCTGATAAGTTACCTGATACATGTAGTGATTCAGCATCGATAATCGCCGATGCTTTAAGGTATTTTACTGTAGGCGGGCTTCGAGTCGGCAAAGTCCAAGTACTAAACAATGGAATAGCAAAATATGAACAACTTATCGAATCCCTACAAAAAGCCCAAAAAACCATTGATCTGGAATATTTCATCTATCGGAACGACCAAATTGGTAATCGCATCACAGAACTGCTGATTGAAAAAGCAGTAAATGGAGTGCGGGTTCGTTTTATTAGAGATGGTTGGGGGAGTAAAAAATTCCCGCGTCAAAAAATTCTTCAGATGGTGGAAGCAGGGATAGAATGTCGGACAATATTTCCTTTACGCTTTCCCTGGATTTTGTCCAATTGGAATTATCGGGATCATTGTAAGATTGTCACGATTGACAGAAAGGAATCCTTTACTGGCGGTATGAATGTTGGGTATGAATATACAGGATTAAAGTCAGACGTAGGATTTTGGAGGGACACTCATTTGAAAATTATAGGGGAAGCAACAGGCGACTTGCAGACTATCTTCGACGTTCATTGGAATATCGCTGTACCAGAACGGATAAAGTCAAAAACAAAATCTGAGGCAACGAAAAAGGCCACTAAAATCCCAAAATATAAATCAAAGGAAATCAATCCAACCGGCAGCATAGATCTTTCAAGATGGTCTGCCGAATTAGGATCTGAGTTATGGCCTATAGAAGGTAAAACAGACAATACTCAAACAAAGACAGGAGAATTGCAAAAAGCATACATCCATACGTTGGAAGGAAACCCTGGAATTCCTACACCAGTTATTCGTCAAGCTTACTTTATATGTATAACACAAGCGACCAAAACCATTGATATAACAACGCCCTACTTTATACCAGAAACAGATATTATTATGGCATTAAAGACAGCTGTGGCTCGTGGTGTACGGGTAAGATTACTTGTTCCTCGCCAGATTGATCAAAAAATCGTGGGCTTTGCAAGTCGTACCTATTACGGGGAACTTATAGAAGCTGGGGTCCAAATCTACCAGTACGATAAAGGAATGTTACATGCGAAACTGATGATCATTGATGAGGAAATTGCAGAATTAGGCTCAGCAAACTATGATATGAGAAGTTTTCGCCTGAATTATGAAGTGTGTCAAGTCGTGTACAGTGCTGATGTGGCAGGGGAACTCACAGAGCAGTTCGAGAGGGATCTTACTGATTCTGTACCATTAAGAATTGAAGACTTGCTGCAACGATCCCTGACCGATCGCATTGTTGAACAGGGTTCTCGCCTGCTTTCTCCATTATTATAAGATGATGTATCCTGTTTTTATTGTTCTATCTTAAATCTATATTTTAAAAATTTCATTGTTTTTAAAATATTTCTGATTCATTTGAAAAAAGTCGAAAACCCGTGTTAGAAGAACTTTCAACATGGGTTTTTTTCTTATTTACGATGGAATTTTATTACTGAAAAATAGAAATACTAAAAAAGGCAGCTCAAAGAGTTTGAATTCAAAAATAGCTGTTAGCTTTTAATTTAAATATAGGGGTGATATCAATAGATAATATATTTGAAAATCTTAAGAAAATACGTTTATTAGAAGATAAGCTGTATCATTTTTATCTAAACCTCAAGATCTTACAACTAAGTAAAATTTAAATTGGAGGAAAAAACTTTGGAAGAAGTTAATATTGGTTTCCTGACGATCAAAGTCATCGTTGGTTTTGCCACTTTATTTTTTATCATTATCATAACAGGCAGAACATCCATCTATCAGTTAACCCCGTTTCACTTAATTTTTGTGTTAGTACTTGGAGATTTTTTAGGAAATACCATTTATGAAGATAAGGTAGGGATTTTTCATTTTTTATATACCATCGGATTGTGGACATTTCTTATGTTGGGAATAGAGTTTATGACTCTAAAAAATAAATCGACACGTTCTCTCTTATTAGGCAATCCTAACATCATTATTCGAGATGGTGTTATGGACAAAAAGTTACTTACAAAGAACAAATTAGATGTAAATCAAGTATTGAGTATACTCCGTCAAAATAATGTCTTTTCAGTTCGCGAAGTCAAATACGGTATATTGGAAGCTAATGGGCAAATAAGTTTATTATTAAAATCTAAGTATCAAAAACCAGACAAGCAAGATCTCAATCTTCCAGAAAGTCAAGTAGACCTCCCAACATCGTTAATTATAGATGGGGAAATTTTATGGGATAATTTACATGAACTCGGATTTGATCAACAGTGGTTAGATAACCAATTAACTACCAATGGATATGATAATGTAAAGCGTATACTTTACGCAGATTGGCGAGAGAGTGAAGGCATACATGTAAGTCCTAAATAAAATTTGTTAGAATAGGAGTACATCAATTTTCTTGGTGAATATAATGTGGATTTAAAAAAAGATGAACCAGAGAATCCGTTTTATGAATTTATCTGATAGGGTGATTGTTACTCTTTGGTTTTCCACAATCGGGCGCTTTTCTAGAGTAAGGATTGCGCTCTTTTCGCTCTAAGTGTTCATTACAAAAAAACAGCTAATATCTTGACCGGATATTAGCTGGTTTTTGTCACCAATCAAAAGGTTCTAGTGCAAAGATTGCATTTATTTTAAAAGCCATCAATTTCGCCATACATATGCTGTCAAAATGTTAAACGGTGGTGCAGATGTTTTAACAGTACAAGAGTTATTGGCTCATGCTTCTCCAGAAATGACACTAAGATATGCAAAACTATTAGATGATACCAAAAGAAAAGCCTTTGAGTCAAAGGGCTTTTATTTAGTTTGTTGTCAACTTTTGAAAAAATTTGTTTAAGCCATATAAAACTGCTCCTATGAAACTTCCTAAAGCAATTGATCCAATAATCATTAAACTAATTTCCTTAATTGTAACTGGTGTCATAAATTGAGTGGATGAAAATAATAAAACGATAACAATTGGTATTAAAATATCAATGCTGGTATTTTTCAATTTTTATTCTTTACACCAGGAACATTACTCATTACTGTTTTAGGGAGCTTTGCTTTCTTTTTCGTCAGTGGCTTAACTTATTTTAAACATAAAGCTATCTAAATGGTGAAAAAACCCTTCTATTATATAATAGAAGGGTTAGCCTGCTTTCGGTAAAGTAAAACCGAGACCAAATACATCTCGCACATCATGCACTACAACAAACGCTTGATCGTCCACTTTATGAATAATTCGCTTTAGCTCTAAAAGCTCTTGCTTGTTAATTACAATATAGAGTACTTGTTTGGCTTCTTTTGTATAGCTGCCGTGCGCTGTAAAAACCGTTACGCCACGCTCCATCTTATTATTAACTTGTTCAGCCACTTCGTTTGAACGAGTTGAAATAATCGTTACGGCTTTGCGAGGGTTTAATCCTTCAATAATATAATCAAGTACCTTTGTACCAATGTAGAGTGCGATAACGGTGTACATCGTTTTTTCGCCTCCAATTACAAAATAGGCACTTCCTACAACGACTAAATCAATCGCAAGCATGGTTCTGCTAATATTCCAATCAAAGTATTCATTAGTCATTCGAGCAATAACCGCAGATCCACCTGAGGTCCCCCCGCCTCTAAACACGAGGCCAAGACCGATTCCAACGAATAGACCAGCGAAGATGGCGCCTAAAAGCGTATCGTCTAGCGGTGCTCCTGCTTCTTCAGTTAGATGTAAAAAAACCGAAGTAGCCACAATAGAAAGGACCGTATAGACAATGACGCGTCTATGTAAAAACTTATATCCAACCAAAACGAGCAGGCCGTTAATAATAAAGTTTGTTATACTTGGAGACCACTGGAACAGGTAGTATGTAATCATAGTAACCCCCGTTACGCCACCTTCTGCAAGCTCGTTTGGAATAGCAAAATAGTTGATACCAAGCGCAAAAATTAAGCTACCAAGTAAAATTAGTATAATTTCTTTTATTCGTTTTACCATCATATACATCTTCTTTCTAGTGTGTTAATTTTCATTCTGGCGAAACTATCTCCATGAAAATGTATTATATCAAGGAGACTACTGGAATGAAAGACTAGTTTTTAAAAACGAGAGGTAAATTTTTTGACACGCTGAACTTCATATGGAAAAATGAAAAAGTTATGCAATGAATAAAGCATTTTATGATAAATAAAAATAATTTCTGCCTTACAAAAAGAACGTATGTTCGTTAATGTGGATAATGAAAGGGGAGAGGGAGTTGTATCAAGAAGAACTAAAAAAATATGCCAAGCTTTTGATGCCCGAACATGTGGAGCAGATGAAAGAAATTTATCGTTCTCATCTAAAATTAGAGACACCACCAGCACGAATGCAAGGTAGAGAAAAGATTAGTCAAATCCTTCATACAGCGTGCGAACAACATCGACTAGTTAATCTACATGTTTATGAAGGAGGTAGCGTTCGAAAGTATGATCGAGTCACGATTGATTGTATTGATCAGCAATCAAACCGCCTTTTAGCAACGGGTCCTTATTATACATATTCTATTCGGGAAAGCTTTGTTGTTAACGCAATGCTGTGCATGGATTAAGCTGCTTCAATTTTGAAGTAGCTTTTATTGTATTCATTGGCTTTGTATCTTTTTTGTGGAGTCTGCATATACTGATAAAAAAGCTCGCGGCAGCACGAGGTAGTATTGAGACGAGGTAGTATTGAGTGTAAAGTGTGCCGTAGCTATATAAAAAAGAAGGGGAAAGATATGCAAAATGAAAAAAGTCAAGTGAGAGAAATTGAGTTAACGCAGTTCATCAAAAGAAGGCTCGTTCGCTTTGCATCTAGTTTAGCTATTTCATCGGCGTTAGCATCCATTTTATACATGCTGTTGTTTCTATTTAAATAACGAACTTCCCAATGGTTGTCCAAAAAAATGGACAACTTTTTGGTGTGGGCAAATTTAAGTGAACAAGCTTTATTTGTTATAAAACAATCATAAACGTTCAATGATGACAGGTTGAACAATTAATATGACCGCATTATAACATTTGGTTATAACGTTTGATTTTAGTGTAAATGTGTTGAAACCTACATATTAGAGCGCTTCCGTTAACCGTAAGTTTTTATTAAAAAAAATAAAAAAAGTGAATGAAACTGATTTTTTATGATTGATTTTGAAAGATTTGCGTGTTAAAGTAAAATCATGAAAGATAAATGAAAACGCTTTTTTGGAAAAGGAGTCACGTTATGCTAACACCTGAAAGGCATCAGCTAATGTTAAAGCTTTTAAAAGAAAAAGAGCTTGTTAAAGTGCAAGAGTTTATTGAAGTGACGGGTGCCTCTGAGTCCACAATACGTCGTGACTTAAGTCAGTTGGAAGAAGAACAGCTACTTAAACGTGTTCACGGTGGTGCTTCACTAATTCAGAAAAAGCGAATTGAACTAAGCGTTATAGAAAAAGCTGATAAAAATGTAGAAGACAAACAAAGAATTGCTGAATACGCAGCTTCTCTTATCCATGAAGGCGATTGCATCTTTTTAGATGCAGGAACGACAACGTATGAAATGATTCCATTTTTAAAACAAAAAGATGTAGTTGTTGTGACAAATGGGCTTATGCATTTAAATTTAATGCTTAAAGAAGGTATTACCCTTTATTTAACAGGTGGTGCTCTTAAGCATAAGACAGGTGCTTTAATTGGAAATGGTGCGCTCTTAAGTTTAGAGCAGTATCGCTTTGATAAATGCTTCATGGGAGCAAACGGAATTCATCATCAATACGGATACACCACACCGGATCCTGAGGAAGCCCTTATTAAACAAACAGCGATGAAGCTATCTCATGAGTCTTATATCCTGGCAGACTCAACAAAATTTTTTGAAACCAGCTTTGCAAAAATAGCAGACCTACATGCAGCAACTGTTATTACAAATGAGCTACCGCAAGAAGTGCTTATACAATATGCAAACAAAACAGACATAAAGGTTGTGAAATTATGATCTATACATGTACGTTAAACCCTTCAGTTGATTACATTGTACATGTAACAGACTTTAAAGAAGGCGAATTAAACAGAACAACAAGCGAAGTAAAGTTTCCGGGTGGAAAAGGAATTAACGTATCTCGCGTGTTGAAACGATTGGGCGTCGAAAACAAAGCGCTTGGTTTTATCGGTGGGTTTACTGGAACATATATTGAAGATTACTTGAAAACGGAAGAAATCAAAACCGCTTTTACAAGAGTTAATGAAGATACTCGCATTAATGTAAAACTAAAAACAAAAGCTGAAACAGAAGTAAATGGACAAGGGCCTACTATTTCGGAAGAAGCTCTTCAGCAGCTTTTACAGCAAATCTCTCAGATGAAAGAGCATGATGTGCTTGTGTTAGCAGGCAGTATTCCGAAAACGCTTCCAAAAGATATTTATGAAACGATTACGCAACAAGCTACTGCTAAAGGTGTGAAAGTTGTCGTAGATGCAAGTGGGAAAACACTTCTAGATGTAGTGAAGCATAATCCATTTTTTATTAAGCCAAATCATCACGAGCTTGGCGAATTATTTAATGTTGAGGTAAGCGGTGTAGAAGATGCAATTCAATACGGTCAAAAACTAGTCGAAATGGGAGCAAAAAACGTAGGAGTTTCCATGGCTGGGGACGGGGCACTGTTGATTACAAAAGATGCAGTGTACCGAGCAACTGCACCAAAAGGGAATGTTAAAAACTCAGTTGGAGCAGGCGATTCACTAGTAGCGGGTTTTCTAGCTGCTTACACAAAAGAAAATGACTTACTTGAGGCATTCCGTACAGGAGTGGCATCGGGTAGTGCTACAGCTTTCTCGCTTGAACTATGTGAAAAAAGCTATGTAGAAGAATTATTAGAACAAGTTTCAATTACAAAGATAAAGTAGGGGGAGCCGAGAATGAGAATTACAGAGCTATTGAAAAAAGACACAATCATTCTTGATCTACAAAGTTCATCAAAATCAGATGTTATTGATGAGTTAGTTGGCAAATTGGATGAAGCAGGTCGTTTAAACGATCGTGAAGGATATAAGCAAGCAATTTTAAACCGTGAATCACAAAGCACAACGGGAATTGGTGAAGGGATTGCCATTCCACATGCAAAGACAAGCTCGGTAAAGATGCCAGCAATTGCATTTGGGCGTTCAAAAGAAGGGCTTGACTATGAATCGCTTGATGGTCAGCCGGCACACTTATTCTTTATGATTGCGGCAAGTGAAGGAGCAAATAATGCTCACTTAGAAACGCTATCACGCTTATCAACGTTATTAATGGATATAGATTTTCGTCAGTCATTATTAAATGCTGCGTCAATTGATGAAGTTATCCAGTTAATTGATGATAAAGAAACAGAGAATGAACAGCCAGAAGAAGTTGATACAAAGTCGGACGATGAGCTAGTTTTAGCAGTTACGGCGTGCCCAACAGGTATCGCTCATACTTATATGGCAGCAGATAGTTTAAAAGCAAAAGCAAAAGAAATGAACGTTACGATTAAAGTTGAAACAAACGGTTCAAGTGGTATTAAGAACGCATTAACAGCTGAAGAAATCGAAAAAGCAACAGCAATTATCGTAGCGGCTGACAAACAGGTTGAAATGGCTCGCTTTGCTGGTAAAAAGGTCATACAAGTACCAGTAGCACAAGGGATTCGTAAACCAGAAGAGTTAATTAATCGAGCGCTTAAAGGAGATGCACCTGTTTATAGCGGTGACGGTGGTAAATCTGAGAGTGGTTCTTCTGGAAGTTCAGAACGTAAAGGGTTTTATAAACACTTAATGAGCGGTGTATCTGCAATGCTTCCATTCGTAGTAGGAGGCGGGATTTTAATTGCCATCTCATTCATGTTTGGTATTGATGCAGTCAAACCCGATGATCCAACCTATAATGCGTTTGCAGCAGCATTAAATACAATTGGTGGCGGTAACGCATTTGGTTTAATGATTCCAGTATTAGCTGGTTTCATCGCGATGAGTATTGCCGATCGTCCAGGTTTAGCACCAGGTATGGTCGGAGGTTTAATGGCTTCTACTGGTCAAGCAGGTTTCTTAGGTGGGCTAATCGCAGGTTTCTTAGCAGGTTATATCATACTTGGATTGAAAAAATTGTTCAGTCGTTTACCACAGGCATTAGATGGTATTAAGCCAGTTCTTTTGTACCCATTATTCGGGATATTCATTACCGGAATGATTATGCTTTATGTCATTATCGATCCAGTTAAAGCAATCAATGATGGATTAACACAGTGGTTGAGTGGGTTTGAAACAGGTAACTTAGTATTATTAGGAATTATTTTAGCAGGTATGATGGCCGTTGATATGGGTGGCCCAATCAACAAAGCAGCATTTACGTTTGGTATTGCAATGATTGATGCAGGAAACTTTGGTCCACACGCTGCAATTATGGCTGGTGGTATGGTACCTCCATTAGGCTTAGCGTTAGCAACAACAATCTTCAAAAATAGATTTACACAGCAAGAACGTGAAGCAGGAAAAACATGTTACGCGCTGGGAGCTTCATTTATTACAGAAGGAGCTATTCCATTCGCAGCAGCAGATCCAGGTCGCGTAATTCCAGCAGCGGTTATTGGTGCAGCAGTAGCAGGTGCCTTAACAATGGTATTTGGTATTGGTTTACCAGCTCCTCACGGTGGTATTTTCGTAATTGGTGTAGTAGAGGGTAACCCATTCTTATACGCACTAGCTATCATTATCGGTGCAGTTGTAACAGCTCTACTTGTTGGAGTATTGAAAAAGAAAAAAGTAGTTTAAAAGTTAAAACCTCCTGTAAAAAGCAGGAGGTTTGTATTTATATTATAGACATTTGTTCTTTTTGGAAGTACAATAGATTTAATATTCGAAGAATTGTTAGAAAAATTAGACAGAAAGCTTTTTTGTCAGACAGATTATGTTACAATAGTTGAATATTAAAAACAGGTAAGGAAGTGTCTCAAACATGAAGGTTTCGAAATTCGGCGGGAGTTCAGTTGCAAGCGCAGCGAAATTTAAACAAGTTGCACAAATCATTCAAGCAGACAAAGAGAGAAAAATGATTGTTGTATCTGCACCAGGAAAGCGATATGCTGATGACACAAAAATGACAGACTTATTAATTGCGTTGGCTGGGAAAATTCAGCTAGGTGAAGATTACGTAGAAGAGTTTGGCAAAGTCATTGATCGTTATCGAGAAATTGTGACTGAGTTAGAAATGTCTGAAGAGATTATCACGGAAATCATTGATAACATTGACTCATTAATTTCTTTACATAAAAATGACCCATTCCGCTTATTAGATTGTTTGAAAGCAAGTGGTGAAGATAATAATGCAAGATTAATGGCTGCATATCTACAGCATTTAGGAGAAGAAGCTTCGTATGTAAATCCTAAAGAAGCGGGTATTTTTGTATCAGATGAGCCAGGTCGAGCAAGAATTTTAGAGCTTTCTTATGAAGAGTTACCAAAGTTGAAAGAGCGTGAAGGCATTTTAGTTATCCCGGGCTTCTTTGGTTACTCTGAACAAGGCAATATTGTGACGTTTTCAAGAGGTGGTTCTGATATTACAGGTTCTATTGTTGCTGCTGGTGTTAAAGCAGACTTATATGAAAACTTCACAGATGTAGATGCAATTTATAGCGTAGATCCAAGACTTGTTGAAAAACCTTGTGAAATGAAAGAAGTGACGTACCGAGAAATGCGCGAATTGTCTTATGCAGGCTTTTCTGTTTTCCATGACGAAGCGCTTGAACCTGTCTTTAAATCCGGGATTCCGGTATGCGTCAAGAATACAAACAATCCCAAGGCAAAGGGAACATTTATTGTCTCTAAGCGAAAAGTTGGCGAACAACCTGTCGTAGGCATTGCAGGTGATAAAGGCTTCTGCAATATTCATGTCGATAAATATTTGTTAAATCGTGAAATCGGATTTGGCAGACGGCTTCTGCAAATTTTAGAAGATGAAGGGATTTCATACGAGCATACGCCGTCCGGAATCGATAACATTTCAGTCGTTATGCGTGAACATCAGCTAACGCCGGAAGTAGAAGAGCGGGTACTTGATCGTATTCAAACAGAGTTGGAAGTAGATAACATTTCAATTGAACGAAATTTAGCGCTAGTAATGGTAGTAGGAGAAGGAATGAACAGTTCTGTTGGAATTGCGGCTAAGGCTACAGAAGCATTTGCCAAAGCAGGCGTGAATTTAGAAATGATTAACCAAGGCTCTTCAGAAGTAAGCATGATGTTTGGAGTAAAGGCTGATGCACTTGAAAAAGCAGTACAGGCATTGTACAACACTTATTTTAATAAAATGTACAGCATTTCATATTCAAGCGTAAAGTAATTTACTAGTATGCGTATAATAAACGTCTCCGTTGGGTATACGAATAGTAGTCGTATATTTAAGGAGGCGTTTTTTATGTTGAAAAAAGTATCTGTTCTTTCTGTATCGTTCGCTGCTCTATTAGGTTTAGCTGCATGTAATAATGATGAAGTGGAATCTCCACCACCAGAAGCTCCGGTTGAAGACAACGTAGAGCAACAATCAACAAACAGCGAAAATGATCAAAATAGGGCGTTTAACTTCTCGAAGTTCGATTTGGATGTAGAGTATGAAGGTTTAAACAATGACTATGAAGTAGAATACGAAAATGAAAAAGATGATATGGAAGCAAAAATTGACGATGAAGCAAATGATAAGCATTTAAAAGGCAATGAGGCTTTTGAAGAGCTATCATCTAAGTTTGAAAAATTAACGTTTGACCAGAATACACCTGAAAAAGATGTTGTCAAAGAAGTAGTAAAAGTATTTAATTTAAATAGTGATTATGAATCATTTGAATTAGAAGTGCGCTTTGCTGATGGAACTGAAAAAAAATACATTATTAACAAATAGAAAAAAGATGCTGAGACATAAATATCTCAGTTAGTGATCTATCCGAACGATTGAGAGTTAACTCTCAATCGTTCGGATTTTTTGTTGGTTCAGAAAACAATTTAAAAAAAGAGTGGGGCGCAATGGAACGAACTTGTTCCTACAACCCAACCATTATAAAAAAGTAATGGTTCTTCTTTGATTTGAAAAGGAATTATTTCGTCCTGTCCCGCGCTCTTTTTTTGACGTCTAAAAACCTATGAAATGTGAAAGGATGATGATATGAAAGCTAAAGGAGGAATTAATAATGAAAACAATCTTAATGAAATGCTGTGTCAGCGCAGTTTTCTTACTGTTAGCTGCCTGTGGGTTAGGACAAGGTCAACAACATTCCCAGGATGAGTACCAACCAGCTACAGAAGTAAATAAGGAATCAGTTGCGCCATTAACGGTAGAATTAATGGATACAAAAGGGGCAAAAGTAGGGAAAGCAACCTTTACAGAAGAGAAAAATGGAGTTCGTATTAAAGTCGAAGCAGAAGGGCTAATTCCAGGTAGACATGGTTTTCATATTCACGAAATTGGTAAATGTGAAGTTCCAGATTTCAAAACCGCAGGTGGACACTTTAATCCCTATGATCGTAAGCATGGATTTAAAAACCCGAAAGGTCCTCACGGTGGTGATCTTCCTAATTTAGAAGCAGATAAGCGCGGGAAAATTAACGCAGAGACTTTCGCTTCACTTGTAACGCTAGCGGAAGGAAAGCCTAATTCATTACTAGATGTTGACGGTTCATCCCTCGTTATTCATGCAGGGCCAGATGATTATGAAACGGACCCTGCAGGGAACTCTGGCGACCGCGTTATTTGCGGCGTCATTACGAAATAAAACGTTAAAAAGTAAAAGTCGCGAAGGAGCGTTTTATGTAAAGGGAGGACTGTATCAAGTTGCAGAAAGACTTCAGACGTACATTGAAAATCATGGAGGAAAAGCAATAAAAGGAAGAGAAGCAGTACGAATAGAAAGAAAGGACAATCGGTGGATTATCCATGACCATCGTGATAATTCCTATGATGCTTTTCATGTTGTGTGCAATGTGCCGGTTCAAAACTTAGGCACAATACTAGATGAAGACGTATATATGAAGCTAACCCCAAAGCTGAGAGCAAAAGCGAAATTACCGCAGTGGGGTACATATACGATGTATTTGGCTGTCAAAGAAGAAGATTTACCGAATAATCTTTCTTTATTTCAGCAAATTCTTCTATCAGAGCAAGGAGATATGACAGAAGCTGAACACATTTTTGTTTCCATCTCCCATCCAAATGATGAAAAGCGTGCACCAAAAGGCTATCGAACGATTACAGCTTCAACTCATATTGAGCTAAACAAGTGGCAAACAAAAGAAGCTTACGATGCTAAAAAACAGTGATGGAAACAAAAATGATTGAAGGAATAAAAACAGTCATTCCACATATTGAATCTGCCATTCATCAAATTTCAGGTGGACCGGTGGCGTAGGAACGTTTCACATCCAGAGCTCAAGGGGGCGTAGGAGGATTTCCTCAAACGTTAGAGAATGCTCTGTTTAACAGTCTTTCCCATCGCTCGGGTGTTAAGGGCATGGCTCTGTGGAGATACGATTTTCCCTGGTGCAGGAACGATCGGAGCATCTGTAAGCGGGTATCATGTATTTCAAAGCATCACTGAACATAAATATACTATATAAGGTGTGTTAAAAAATGGGAGGTGGTGCTTTGCGAGAAGAGATTAACGTCTTGTTGTTTATGGACCCAGGTATTGATGATGCCTTGGCGCTTATGTATGCTCTTTTACATCCTAATATTAACGTAGTAGGGATTGTGAGCGGATATGGAAATGTATCAAAAGAAGATGCGATTTTAAATACTTCTTATGTTTTAACGTTAGCAAATCGTAAAGATATTCCAATTATAGAAGGGGCTAAAGGACCAATCACAGGTGAAATCTCTGTTTTTTATCCTGAGATACATGGAGAAACTTTAGGGCCAATTAATGTTCCTCCATCCTTTGCGTTACCGGTGGAGCCATTTAGTAAATCATTCGAGTTAATTGAAACGTATAAAGGGAATATTACGGTGATTGCTACGGGACGTCTAACGGAATTAGCTATGTTATTTGTACTTCATGGGGATGTATTAAATGAATATGTAAATGAATTTTTTATAATGGGTGGCGCTTTTATGGTGCCAGGAAATGTTACGCCTGTTGCAGAAGCTAACTTTCATGGTGATTCTATTGCGGCTAATGTAGTTATGGAACGAGCAGAAAAGGTGCGAGTGTATCCATTAAACGTTACTCATAAGGTTATTGTAAAGCCGGAAACGATTCAAAAAATATCATCAACCAGTCAAAACCCATTTCAACCTCTAATATTACCAATTTATACTTATTATTTTGAAGCCTATAAAAAGCAATGGCCTGGTATACAAGGAACGCCTATACATGATATCGTTCCGTTAATGGCTTTAGTTAACGATGAGCTTATTCAATATGTTCAACGTAAAGTAAGTGTAGAGTTAAGTGGAGAAGCAAAAGGACAAAGTATCGCAGATTTTCGACCTAAAACATTAGTTGAAGAACAAAAAGAACCATCATATATAGCTTGGGGTATTAATGAACAGGCATTCCTAAAAGAGCTTACGACAATTTTAGTAAGACCCGTAAAATAAGTAAAGTCCCCATGATACTGGGGACTTTACTTATTATGATAAAAAGAGCTTCCACCACTTTCGCTTTCTTTTCATATCAGCAGCAGCTGTTTGGCGAAATGTTTGAACAAAATCATTGAACATTTCTTCTCGCTCAGACACATTTTGGCGGTGAAGCTTTCTTTCCTTTTCCATTTCTTTCAAATAGTAAACGCGTTCTTCATTCATGGAATCAATTAAATCTCGCAGTTCTTCTGTCGTATGGCTAGAAGAATTAGAGAGCTTTTCGACCATAAATTTAACTTGATTCATTGCAACGGTAGAATTGCTAGAAAAGCGATCAAGTAAATATTGCATCTCTTTTGATGATTCATCGGCATTCGCTACGATATCTTTCATATACAATTTCATTTCTTCAGCGCTTTGCTCTGCGGTATGAGACTGTTCATCCATAATGGACGAGATTTCATCCAATGCTTTTTCATTGGCACGGATAATTTTCTTAGACATATTCTCGACTTCTTTAGCGTTACGTTCTGAAGACTCAGAGATAACAGCTCCCACTGTTTCAACCATTTCGTACGTTTGATTAGCGCTTTTTTCAAGCTCTTTTTTTACTTCACCAACAATTTCTTCACGTACTTCGTTACGCATTCCTTCACGCATTTCTTTTAATAAATCATCTTTAAATGAATTTAATACTTCAAAAACATCCTCGTAGCGTCGCACCGCTTCTACAAGTTCTCCTTGCAATATTTCTCGTTCTTGTACGATAACGTCATTAGAAGAGGCGGGTTCTGATTCATTAGCATGAAGATGACTTTGTTTGTTTAGTAGCTCTTCATTAGACACGTTCGCTTTCTCTTCAGTAATTGGTTCTTCAATAGGCGGGTGAGTTTCCTTTTCATCTATTTCCTCAATTCTGTCTTCAGGTTTCTCAAGGGATTTTGACTCTACATCTTCGTTCGTCTCTGCAGACGACACTTCGTCAACTGTAGGAGCAGCTTCTTCATAGACCGTCTGCGTTTCTTGGCTCACTAGCTGTATGTATTCTTTCACTTCATCTAAGGTGCAGTTTTCCGCAAATAGCTGGTTAATATCACTGAGCAACTCAATTTTGTCCTCAGTATATACACGTGCTCCATCTCTTCTCTCAATATATAAATAACCCTGTAAGGAACTTTCCCACCCTTTTAATGTGCGACGATCTATATCTAGGCGGTCACATACAGCTTTAATTGTATAAATTTCAGTCATTTTTTTTCCTCCTCTAATTCTTTCCTAATAATAAAAAGTATGTACTAGCTTGATTTTCGTTGTATGTTGTATTCACCATATCTAACTAATTTTTCCTGCTAGGTGACAAAGGTTGTCAAAACTAGACGACATTAGCCTTTTATGTAAACAAAAAGAGAAATTTGTAAAATGCTCGTATGTATAAAAAGTTGACAGTATAAACTAAGTTCGATAAGATGTGTTCAAATGTTTAAGTTTTTAAACATATAAACACAAGAGCTGTTTTAAATGGAAAAAGGATATGCTTTGATTACAGGTGCGTCAGGTGGAATTGGAAGACAATTGGCATATCATTTTGCGGAAGATGGCTATTCACCCGTATTAGTAGCACGTAGTAAAGAAAAGCTGGAAGAGTTAAAGAAAGAACTTGAAAATAACTATTCAATTTCTGTTTTAATTAGTATAAAAGATCTTTCTAAACAAAAAGAGGCGTTAAAGCTTTACGATGAAATAAAGCAACAACGTATTACGGTTCAGTTTCTAGTCAACAATGCTGGCTTCGGTTTATATGGTGCATTTATCGAGACATCTTGGGCTGAAGAAGCAGATATGATTGACTTAAATATAAAAACGCTCACGTATTTAACGAAGCTATTCTTACCAGGAATGGTGGAGCGTAACCAAGGGCGAATTCTTAACATTGATCAGTAGCTTCTTTTTACCTGGACCATTGATGGCTGTTTACTATGCAACAAAGGCCTATGTTTTATCGTTTACTGAAGCGTTGGAGAATGAGTTGAAAGATACTAATATAACCATTAGTGCGCTTTGCCCGGGGCCTACTAAGACGGGCTTTAGTGACCGAGCTAATTTAAGTAGCTCAAAATTATTTGAATCAGGGGCTCTCCATGTGGAAGATGTAGCGAAAGTAGGTTATGAACAATTCATGAGAGGGAAAACGATTATTATACTTGGAGCTAAAGTAGCAACTATGCTGCCGAGGTTTTCCCCACGTAAGCTTATTACAAAAGTTGTAAGAAGTATGCAAGAAGTTAAGTAAGAGAGGATAGGTAGCATGAGTACACGCGCAGTGGAATTATTTCGATCAAGTATTCCTGTTTTTCAAGCACTAAGCGATTCAGCGAGACAGGACATTATTTTATTATTAGCAGAAAAGGAACCACTAACGGTCAATGAAATCGCAAAAGAATCAACCCTCTCTCGACCAGCAGTTTCTCATCACTTAAAAATATTACGTGACCAAAAGCTTGTAAGTATTGAGCAAAAAGGAACGCAGCGTTATTATTCACTCGCATTAGAAGATGCGGTAGGGCTATTAAAGGAATTAATTTCAACAATTGAAAAAGAATGTTTATGATCAAAGAGGTGAAGAAATGAAGCATAGTGAGTATTACGTTACAGATGAGAACATTATCAGCAATATTGTCGAAAAGCAAAAGCGGTACTTCTATGAACAAAAGACAAAGTCCAAAGCCGTGCGAGTGCAGGCACTAAAGGATTTGCAATCCATGATTAAATCCAATGAAGAAGTAATTATGGAGGCGTTGAAAAAAGATTTAAACAAATCAGAAATAGAAGCGTATGCTTCTGAGATTGGCATTTTGTTAGAAGAAATTCGCTTTACGCTAAAGCATTTAGACGGCTGGATGAAGTCTAAAAAAGCAAAGACAGTCATGACTCATATTGGTTCAAAAGGATATATCATCCCGGAACCTTACGGAGTGACGCTCATTATTGCACCGTGGAACTACCCGTTTCAACTAGCTATTTCACCATTAATTGGCGCTATTGCAGCGGGCAATACAGCAATTATTAAGCCGTCGGAACTGACGCCTAATGTTTCAAGGGTAATGGAAGAATTGCTTGCCAAAACGTTTGACCCTTCGTTTGTTACAGTTATAGAAGGAGCTGTGGAAACGACTCAAATCTTATTGAAGCAACCGCTGGATTATATTTTCTTTACAGGAAGCGTCAATGTTGGAAAAGTCATTATGCAAGAAGCAGGAAAGCAGCTCATTCCAGTCACGTTAGAGCTAGGAGGTAAGAGCCCTTGTATTGTGCATAGAGATGCAAATGTTGAACTTGCGGCTAAGCGCATCATGTTTGGTAAAAGTATGAATGCTGGTCAAACATGCGTTGCTCCAGACTACTTGTTAGTTCATAAAGACGTAAAGGTTCAGCTTATTGCACAGCTACAGAAAGCCGTAACGCAGTTTTATGGCGAAGATGTACTCACAAGCGGGCGTTATGGCAGAATTGTCAGTGAGAGACACTTCGATCGTTTAATTGAGTTTTTACAAGATGGAAAAGCTGTAATTGGCGGTAATTATAATGAAGAAACGCTCCAGATTGCTCCAACCGTCTTAGACGAAGTAAAATGGGATTCAAGCGTTATGCAAGACGAAATTTTCGGTCCAATTTTACCTCTTATTGAATATGAAAGTGTAGATGAGGTCGTAAGTGCAGTTCATCAAAAAGCAAAGCCGCTAGCTCTATATTTGTTTTCAGAAAGTGAAGAGGTTCAGCAGCAAATTATTAACACGGTTTCATTTGGGGGAGGGTGCATTAACGATACGATTATGCACCTGGCAACGCCGCACCTGCCATTTGGAGGAGTTGGAGAGAGTGGAATCGGTCAATATCACGGTGAGGCAAGCTTTAAAACGTTTTCACACTTTAAAAGCGTGCTGAAGCAAACAACAAAGTTTGATTTTGCCTTTAAGTATCCGTCTGATAACCAAAGTCTAAAAACGATTAAAAAGTTTTTGAAATAACGTCAAACGAAAGGGCTTCTTTATAAGAAGCCCTGTTTGTTATGAGTGCACGATGGTTTGAGATAGAGGCCATTGCTCTTGTTTGTAGGCCATGTCCCAAAATAGATACTCAAGTTCGCAACTTTTGATAAAATGCTCTTTCATACGTCTACGTTCCTCAGCTGAAGCTTTTTCTGCTAACTCATCTAATTTGTCACAAAACCATTTTGTCGTTTCTTTCATTTCTCCATTGGTATAAAAGAAAATCCATTCGTAAAAAGGGTGATCCGGTGTTAAGTTCACTTCGCCTGCAATACGCTCGCCAATTTCAACGTATGTCCATGGACATGGCAGTAGCACAGCAATAATTTCACCTAGTGTCCCTGTATGTGCGACCGTCATCATGTGGCTAATATAATGATTTGCTGTTGGTGCTAAGGGCTGATGCTTCATATCTTCATAACGAATGCCAGCTACTTTACAAAAATTATTATGAGGATGGACTTCACTATGTAAAACAATTGAAATACCGTTATTAAACACTTCCATTTCATCACGGGTACTACATTTTGTTAACGCCGCACCGTATATGCGAACAAAAGCAGTTAAATATTCATAATCCTGTGACACATAATGAATTAAAGCTTCTTTTGGAACTTTTCCTTCCTTAATACCTGCAACAAATGGATGTTGAAAGATGGCATCGTAAATGTAAGCTGCTTCTTTGCGTAATTGAGCTGAAAATGACAATTGATATTCCTCCCTAATTGAATCCACAAGGAACGCGCTTATAAATGTAGGCAATAACAAAAAAAACACCCCATTATATGGAGTGGTAAAGACAGTTGTTGGTGTATTACACGACAACGCCGTACCACTTTCCTACGCTGGTATAAGCCAGATCAGGTTCAAAGGGATCAAGATTCCTTGTCTCAGCCAAACGGCACCCCTAGTGGATTCTTTCATTTTATTCTTATTCAATTTAACATAAAAAAAAGAATTATACAAAAGTTTAGAAAGAATGGTTCAAAAGTAACGGAAGTAGTAGTTTGAATAGTGATATTTTTTAAAAAAATAAACGAGATAAATTACATATGAAACTAGTAACTAAACGATTGAAGTAGTTAATGAAAAAATGAGAAAATTGTCACGAATCTTGTCGGAATGTGCAAAGGCTGTGCTATCATGCTATAATAATTGTAAGCTCGTTACGTTTAAACAAGCTCAATTAAAGAATTAAGCTACAAATTGAAGAGGTATTTAGCTGAAGCTAAATGGCCTTTTCAGTTTGCCTAGTTTAATATAAATTAGTCCTGTCGATTTAGTAGGAATTATATTTTTTAAGGAGGTTGTTTAATGAATCTATCAGCATGGGATTTATTTGTGGATCTTGGTTTCATCTCACTGTTATTAGTGGCTGGTACCATTATTCGAGCAAAGGTCAGGTGGGTACAAAACTTATTTTTACCTGCGAGTATTATTGCCGGAATATTGGGTTTAGCATTAGGGCCAAACGGTATTGGCCTCATTCCATTCACTGATCAAATTGGAACTTATCCAGGTATTCTAATCGCGGTTATTTTTGGTGCAATTCCAATTGCAACTCAAAGTGTAAAGTTTAAAGAAATAGCGGGTCGCGTAGGTAGTATGTGGTCGTATTCTCAAATGATTATGCTAGCAATGTGGGGCGTCGGTTTACTATTTTCATTGCTGCTATTAAATAACGTTTGGGGAGATTTAAACTTAGGATTTGGCTTGTTATTAGCAGCAGGATTTATCGGTGGACATGGAACAGCGGCTGCTGTCGGAGATGCGTTTGCAAAGCAAGGATGGGAAGAAGGATTATCGCTAGCGATGACATCAGCAACAATTGGTGTTATTTGCTCAATCGTAGTAGGGTTGGCGTTCATTAAATATTATTCGAAAAAAGGTGAAACAAATTATCTTGCAAGATTTGAAGACTTACCACGAGAATTAAGAACAGGATTAATCCCCCCTGAAAAGCGCACTTCTACAAAAATGGATACGGTATCATCGATTGCTGTTGATCCACTTGTCTTACATGTGGCTTTAGTGACAATTATCGCATTAGGTGGCTACTATTTAAGTGAGCTAGGTCAAACGTTGTTGCCTTCAGTAACAATACCGGCTTTTTCACTAGCTTTTCTTGTAGGTTTAGCTATTAAAGGTATTATGAAGAAAACGAATAGCGATCAGTATATTAATGCAGATGTAATGAACAGAATTAGTGGAAGTGCAACAGACTTCTTAGTTGCGTTTGGTATTGCTTCTATTAGTTTATCAGCGGTAGCAAGCTATATTGTACCTTTTGCACTGTTATTATTATTCGGTCTGTTGTTTGCATGGTTTGTATTCCGAGTTCTTTCTGGCAAGTTCTTTGGTCCAATTTGGTTTGAACGAGGAATTTTCACTTGGGGATGGATTACAGGAACAACGGCAATGGGAATCGCACTATTGCGTATCGCGGATCCTGAAAGCAAAAGTAAAACACTCGATGATTACGCGTTGGCATATATACCGATTGCGCCGGTAGAGATTCTCCTTATTACATTTGCTCCATTAATGATTGCAACGAGCCAGCATTGGTTGTTTGTGCTTATTACAATTGGAGCAAGCATAGCTATTTATTTATTTGCCATGTTAAGAGGATGGGTTAAAAACGAAAAGAAATCATCCAGTCAATCAAGAAGTATAGAAGCAAACTCAAAATAACAACTCAGCCTAAGGCTGAGTTGTTGTTTTTTTAGGAGTCAAAAGGCCTATTCTAAGAAAAATTGTTAACGAGTGCATAAATTTAGGTCAGACGAGGTATTAATGAAGAGAAGCTACTATTTTATCTTTTTAGCTAGAACAACTATATTTACATCTACAGGAAAGGAGAAATAGTATGGCAAATTTTCGTTTTTATAGTATCTTAAATGCGATTGGTTTAGTTCTTGTGTTAATCGTAAACTATTTAGCGAACGCTTTACCAATAGGTGGTCAAACTACAGGTGAAGTATCTGATAGCGTACCAACACTGTTTACGCCAGCAGGCTATGCGTTTGCGATATGGGGCCTAATTTATACGCTTCTAATTATCTGGATTATTCGTCAATTTATTGCGAGAGAAGATCAAAAAGAAATCTATGCGAAAATTGGTATTTGGTTCTTCATTAGTTGTTTACTAAATAGTGCATGGATTTTTATCTTTCAATATCGTTACTTTACTCTTGCTTTACTCGTCATCGTTCTATTCTTAGTAACGCTAATGATTATTTACTCCATCATTCAAAATTCCAGAATGACAACATGGTTTATGAGGCTGCCGATTTCTATTTATATTGGCTGGGTATCCGTAGCAACAATTGTTAATGTCTTTGTTGTATTCCAAGCTAATGGAATCGAAACGCTGTTTGGTTTAGGTGAACAGACGTGGGCAATCATTATGCTTGTAGTGGGCGGAATATTAGGCGTTTTGTTTACAAGAAAAAACAGAGATATCGCATACTCACTCGTATTCATATGGGCTTTTATTGCAATTTCTGTTAAGCAAAGCGCATACTCAGGGATTGTAACAACAGTTTGGGTTGTAGTCGTAATATTGGCACTTAATATCATTGTTCAGCTCATTCGTAATTATCGAAAGTGAAGAAATCCTAGCGATTGCTAGGGTTTCTTTTTTTCGTTACGATCCTCTAATAAAGAAGATGTGAAACCGATTAAGCAAATCAATATGCCAAAAGGGACAACAATGGGAATAAAAGATAAAATAAAGGCCATTCTGTACCCTCCTTTACACCAAACGGATTTTATATATAAATATGTGAAGAAGAAAAAAATAGTCTTGGATGTTTAAAGGGATTCATTCAAGGCTATATCATAAGTAATAAAGTAAAAGAGGAGCTTAAAAATGACGTATTTAGTAGCTTATACAGATAAAGAAAATATGGAGTACAGTCAAATTACATGTAAAGATTATGCAGAAGCGGAAAGAGAGGTCCTTCGATTAGAAAAAGCAGGACACTTGCATATTGAAATTATTTCGAATCAAGAAGCATATGACGGTGACGAGTCTTCTTTTCGCGAATAGCTAGAACAAAAAAGTTATTGTAAGAAAACGAAACAAGCAGTGTTTTTCTTGAAAAAATGCAATAGAGAATGATTTTCTCTTCAATATATGATAAAGTACTATTCAGATGAGTATAGAAGAGGAGAGAATTTGGTTATATGAGTAAAGCAAATCAGTGGTCTTCACGTTTAGGATTCGTATTAGCATCTGCAGGTGCTGCGATCGGTCTTGGTGCCATTTGGAAATTTCCCTATGTGACTGGGACAAGCGGTGGAGGAGCATTCTTTTTATTGTTTGTACTGTTTACGCTCTTTATCGGGTTACCGTTGTTGTTAGCGGAATTTATTATTGGTAGGCATACTGGAAAAGAAGCGATTAGTGCATATAAAGCAATTGCCCCCAACACAGCTTGGGTTTGGATTGGACGAGTAGGCGTTATCAGCTGTCTGGTCTTGTTGTCTTTTTACAGCGTTGTAGGCGGATGGATTATTCTTTATACCATTATGAGTCTTAGTGGACTACTTACTGGAAAAGAGTATGGTGCACTTTTTAATACGGTTATTGCAGAGCCTTATCTAGTAATTGGAGCTCAGGCTTTATTTTTGATTATTAATGTATATGTTGTATCAAGAGGAGTTCAAAAAGGGATTGAGCGTACAAACAAATATATGATGCCTTTGTTATTTATTTGTTTTTTAATTATCGTTGTTCGCTCGTTAACGCTAGATGGGGCAATGGAAGGTATAGAGTTCTTTTTGAAGCCTGATTTTAGTGCCATTACAGGTACATCTGTTTTGTACGCATTAGGGCAGTCTTTCTTTTCTCTATGCGTAGGTTTATCTTGCATGGTTACTTATAGTTCTTATTTAGGAAAAGATATAAGCTTAACAAAATCTGCCGGTTCCATCTCTGTTTTAAATCTGGTTGTATCACTTCTCGCTGGGTTAGCTATTTTTCCTGCCGTATTTGCATTAGGCATGGAACCAACAGAAGGGCCAGGATTGCTTTTTGTTGTATTGCCACAAGTGTTTGAGCAAGTACCATTCGGCCCTGTATTTTTAGCACTATTTTTGCTGTTATTTTTATTTGCAACGTTAACTTCATCTTTTTCACTTTTAGAAATTATTGTGGCGGCTCTTACAAAAGAAAAGCAGGAGAAGCGTCCAAAATCTGCAGTATTAGCAGGAGTTATTGTCTTTCTTGTTGGGTTGCCTTCAGCGCTGTCATTTGGTGTCTTAAAGCACATCACGGTGTTTGGTAGAAACATCTTTGACACAGCAGATTTCTTTGTAAGTAACTTAATGCTTCCCATTGGAAGTCTTTTAATCGCTATTTTTATTACATGGAAAATGAAAAAAGAGCACGTGTTTGAAGAATTTAAAACGGGAAGCCCAAAATCTGAAAGGTTATTTTCAACGTGGTTTATCCTAGTTAAATATATTTTGCCATTCATTATTATTGTGGTTTTATTTAATTTAGCTAGTGCCTACTAGGTAAAA